>CAZDSB010000106.1:0-2764 GCA_964507515.1 uncultured Myxococcaceae bacterium | reverse complement strand
GCTCGGGGACGTACTCACGCGTACCCACAAAGGACGGCCCGGAACCAGAGACATCCTGATTCCGGGCCCTGTGTGGTCGGGGCGACAGGATTTGAACCTGCGACCACCTGCACCCCAAGCAGGTGCGCTACCAGGCTGCGCTACGCCCCGGGAACTGCTCGGCAATCACGGAAGTGCGGGGAAGCCGGATGTACCTGCCGGCCCGCGGGGGGTCAAGCTGCTCAGTCGGAGCTGGAGCCCGCGGCAGCCGCCTCGGCGGCGCCGTTCAGCGCGCTCTTCAGGACCTGGCTCGGGCGGAACGTCAGGACGCGCCGCTCGGAGATCTTGATCTCCTCGCCGGTCTGCGGGTTTCGACCCACCCGCGCGTTCTTGTGGCGCACCTGAAAGTTCCCGAATCCGGAGATCTTGATCTTGTCTCCGCGCTCGAGCGTCTCCTTCACCGTGTCGAAGACGAGCTCCACGATCTCGGCGGACTCCTTCTTGGAGAAGCCCACCTTCTCGTAGACGCCTTCGATGATGTCGGCCTTCGTCATGGCCACTCAGTCTGCCTGCCTGCTCCTGAACGTGTCAACTAACCGGACTTGCTGAGGGTTTTAGCGGCCCCTCAGCTGGCCGCCCAGGCGCCTGTGGACCTCCTCCACGATGCGCCGGTGGGCCTCCTGGACCTCCTCGTCCCGGAGGGTCCGCTCGGGGGACCGGTAGCTCAGGGCGAAGGCCAGGTTCTTCTGTCCCTCGGGCAGAGGTGTGCCTGTGTAGACGTCGAACAGCGCCGCGTCCGCCACCAGCGGCTGGCCTACCTCGAGCACCACCGAGCGTACGTCCGCCGCCTCCATCGACACCGGCACCACCACCGCGAGGTCGCGGAGCACCGCCGGGTAGCGCGGGAGCGGCCGGAACTGGGGAGAGAGCTGCGCCACCTTCTCCAGCGCGGCGAGCTCGAGCTCGAACGCGAACACCCCGGGCGGCAGCCCGAGCTGCTGCGCCACCAGCGGGTGTACCTCGCCGATCCACCCCAGCACGACGTCCCCGGCCCGGGCCTCCGCCGACGCCCGCGGATGGAACGGGGCCACCCGGGCCAGCCGGCAGGTCAGCTCGCCGGCGGAGAGCGCCGAGAGCATGGCCTCGACCGCCCCCTTCGCGTCGGAGAAGTCGTTGCTCGCCTCCTTCGTCGTCCAGCCCCGTGGGTCACGCCGTCCCCAGAGCACGCCCGAGACGTGGAGGCGCTCCTCCGTCACCGGGCGCCGGTCCTTCCCGCCGTACGGGTCGCGCAAGTAGGAGCGGCCGATCTCGTAGAGCCGGAGCGACTCCGGCTGGTGCCGGAGGTTGGACGAGACGTTGCCGAGGAGGGATGCGAGCAGCGTCGTTCGCATCACCGCCTGCTGCGGCGTGAGCGGGTTCTTCAGCGCCACCGCGCCCACCGGCGTCCCGAGCTTCTCCAGCGCGCGCGGCGTCACCCACGGCAGGACGGCCGGGTCCACGAAGCTGTAGTTCACCACCTCGTCGAAGCCCGCGCCCGAGAGCGCGCCTCGGATGCGCCGCTCCACCTCGACCCACGGCGGCTCGGGCGTCAGCGCACCCGAGCTGGCCGGGAGAACCGAGGGGATGTGCTCGTAGCCGCGGATGCGCGCGACCTCCTCCACGAGGTCCTCGGTCCGCTCAACGTCGTTCCGCCACCCGGGCACCCGCCACTGCCCCGCCGACCCGGCGACGAAGCCCAGCGACGAGAGGATGGAGCGGACCTCCCCCTCCGGGACCGGCGCGCCGAGGAGCCGCTCGACGTCGCCTGGACCCAGGGCCACGGTGCGCGGCTCGGCCGGCCGAGGCTGGACGTCGATGCGTCCCTTGCAGACCGTCGCTCCGGACAGCTCGGCCATCAGCGCCGCGGCGTGGTCGAGCACCTCGGGGAGCACCGTCCGGTCCACACCCCGCTCGAAGCGGTACGAGGCCTCGCTGTGCAGCTGGTGCCGGCGTGCCATCCGCCGGATGGTGCCCGGGTCCCAGTTCGCGGCCTCGAGCAGGACCCGGGTCGTCCTGTCGCTCACCTCGGTGTCGGCGCCGCCCATCGTGCCGGCCAGCGACTGCGCGCCGCGCACGTCCTCGATGACCAGGTCATCGGCGACGAGCGTCCGCTGTTTGCCGTCGAGGGTGACCAGCGGCTCGCCCTCGCGCGCACGCCGCACCCTCAGAAATCCACCCTGGATCCGGTCCAGGTCGAAGGCGTGCATCGGCTGGCCGAGCTCGAGCATCACGTAGTTGGTGACGTCGACGACGTTGGAGATGCTCCGGACCCCGCACCGCTCCAGGCGCCGGCGGAGCCACGCCGGCGATGGGCCAATGCGCACGCCCTCGAGCACCCGCGCGGTGAACCGCGGGCACCCCGCCGGATCGGCGATCTCGATCCGGATGGCGTCCGAGGCCGGCGCACCCGACTCGACCGGCGCGCGCAGCTTCCGCTGCAGCGGTAGACGCAGCACCGCCGCGGCCTCGCGAGCGACGCCCAGGTGGCTGAGCGCATCCCCCCGGTTCGGGGTGACGTTCACCTCGAGCACCGTGTCCTCGAGGCCGAGGGCCTTCGCCAGCGGCGTTCCGGGGACCAGGTCCTTCGGCAGCAGGAGGAGCCCGCTGGAATCGTCAGAGAGGCCGAGCTCCCTTCCCGAGCAGAGCATGCCGTGGCTCTCCACCCCGCGGAGGCTCGCGCGCTGGATGGTGGGGCCGCCCGGCAGCGAGGTGCCCACCGTCGCCAGCGGCACCAGGTCCCCCACCT
>CAZDSB010000105.1:0-2863 GCA_964507515.1 uncultured Myxococcaceae bacterium | reverse complement strand
CGTCTCCGCCATGGAGCGGCTGGTCTCGCTGACCTGGGACTGGATGGTGGTGGCGCCCGAGGTGACCTGGACGCCGGTGCGGGAGAGCTGGTCGATGACCGCGCCGACCGCCTCGCTCACGGCGCGCACCCGGGAGAGCGTGTCGCGGAGCCCCTGTCCGATGCGGTTCAGCGCGCCGGCGATGACGGCGAGCTCGTCGGTCCCGGCGAGGGTGACGGTCTGGGTGAGGTCCGCCTCGCTCATCCGCCGCGCGGCGACGAGGATCTGCTCCAGGGGGCGGGCCAGGACCAGGCGGCTGAGCGCCCAGAGCAGCCCGGCGAAGGCCACCGAGCCCACGAGCATCGCCAGGAGCAACGTGCGCTGGAGCTGGCTGAGGACGTCCGCCTCGTCCCCCCGGTGGATGGCGGCGAGCAGGCTGGCGTCGTGGGAGACATAGAACAGGATGGCCGCCAGCACGGCCAGGAGCGAGAGGCTGGAGACGCCGAACAGCGCGTTGCGCAGCCCGAGTTTTCGGAGCCACCGCACCACGGATCGACCGGGACTGTACTCTCCCCGACCCGTCGGGCGAGCAGTCGTTTGAGGCGGGGCCGGGCCCGGGGCGGTGCGCTACAGTCGTCGTCTTCCGCACCGTGTCCTCGCCCGTCCTGGTCCTCACCCACCCGCTGTTCCTCCAGCACCAGCCGGGGCGCGGGCACCCCGAATCGCCACTCCGTCTGTCGCGGACTCTGGAGTACCTCGAGGAGCACCGGCTTCCCGCCCTGGAGATCCGGGCGCCGCGGATGGCGACGGTCGACGAGATCGCCCGGGTGCACGACCCGGAGCTGCTGGAGGAGTTCAGGAGCATCGCCGGAGCGCACGTCGCCATCGACGGAGACACCTTCGCCTCGCCTGCTACCCACGACGCGGCGCTGGCGGCCGCCGGCTCGGCGATCGAGGCGGTGGAGGCGGTGCTGGGCGGCACGCACCGGACCGCCTTCGCGCTGGTGCGGCCTCCCGGGCACCACGCCGAGCCGAACCGGATGATGGGGTTCTGCTTCATCAACAACGCGGCGGTGGCGGCGGAGGCCGCGCGGACGCTCGGCGCGGCGCGGGTGCTGATCCTCGACTGGGACGTGCACCACGGGAACGGGACGCAGGCGGTGTTCTGGGAGCGCGGGGACGTCCTCTACCAGTCGGTGCATCAGTACCCCTTCTACCCGGGCACCGGCGCCTCTCACGAGACGGGCGAGCGGGCCGGCGCCGGGTACACCGTGAACGTGCCCTTCCCCGCCGGGCGAACCGACGCGGACCTGGGCGCGGCGTTCCACGAGCTCTTCCTACCGGTGGCGCAGGCGTTCCGGCCGGACCTGATCATCGTCTCGGCGGGGTTCGACGCGCACGAGGACGATCCGCTCGGCGGCATGCTCTGCACCGAGCGCGGCTTCGCGGCGATGTGCAGCGCGATGAAGTCGCTCGCCGAGGAGGTCGCCGGCGGCCGGCTGGTGCTGCTGCTCGAGGGCGGGTACTCGCTGGTCGGCCTTCCGCGGAGCGTGCACGCCTGCCTCGAGGTGATGAGCGGACGGCGCGACGAATTCCCGCACGGGGCGAGCCGCGAGGCGCAGCGCGTGATCGAGGCGAGCCGCCAGGCGCTGAAGCCTTTCTGGAAACTTTAGAATGCGCTCGACCGTGCTCTCGGATCTGACAGCGGTCGTCCATACGTCCGTCGGTGACCGCCTCCACGCCGCGGGGCTGGCAGCGGAGATCCGGATCGTCCGTGGAGGCCGGACCGTGCCTCCGGTGCCGGCGTCCCTGCGCGAGGCCTTTCCCCGTGCGGGCGCCGGCTCTCGCTGTGGGTGCACGGGCTGGGGGTGACCGAGTCGGTCTGGAGCTACCCGGGGCGACCGCGGACGAGCTACGGGTCGCTGCTCGAGCGGGACGCTGGCTTCACTCCGGTGTTCGTCCGCTACAACACCGGCCACTCCATCCAGGACAGCGGCGCCGCGGCGGACGCGCTGTTCGAGCAGCTCGTGGCCTCGTGGCCGGTCGAGGCGACCGAGATCGCGCTCGTGGGTACAGCATGGGCGGGCTCGTCGTGCGGAGCGGGCTCCAGCACGGTCTCGCGCGTTCGGCGGCCTGGGTGGGGCGAGTCCGTCACACCGTGCACCTCGGAGTGCCGCACCTGGGCGCGCCGCTCGAACGGCTCGGCCGCGTCACCACCTCGCTCCTGAGATCCCTCCCCAATCCCTGGACGAAGCTCGTCGGGGCAGTGGCCGACCTGCGGAGCGCGGGGGTGAAGGACCTCGCCCGCGGCGATCTGGTCCCGGACGGCAGCTGGGTTCCGCTGCAGCTCGAAGGAACGCATCACGCCATCATCGGGACGTTGCACACGGACCCGAATCACGGCCTGTCGTGGCTGCTCGGGGATGGGCTGGTGCACGCGCCGCGATACCTCTGGGCGCGCGCGCTCGCCACGGTCTTCCCGCCGGAGCGCATCACGATGGTCGGTGGGGTCGGGCCCCTCGGACTTCCCCGGAGCGCCCGGGTGTACCCGGCCATCCTCGCCGCGCTCACCGGCCGCACGGTGCCCCGGCGACGTTCCCGCACGGCGCGACGGAAGCGAACACGCTGAACACCGCCGCGCGGTCGCCTGTCGCCTCCGGAGGATCGCAGAGCTCCGTGGACGCGCCCCGGGCTCAGCTCGGCGCGATCCGCTTGACGAGGATGTTCTCCACCGCGGGCTTGCCGGGGCCACCGCCGAAGGTGAAGCGGAGGTTGAGGCGGTCGGCGTCGACGAGCCGCACGTAGAAGGCCTGGACGTGTCCGGGGTTCTTCGGCCCGACGCCGGTGACGTCGACCAGAATGAACTCGGCGGACTGCTGCGCGT
>CAZDSB010000104.1:0-2976 GCA_964507515.1 uncultured Myxococcaceae bacterium | reverse complement strand
GGCTTCTTCGGATCCGCGCCGATGGCGAGCCACTCCTTGTCCGAGCCGTTGTCGGTGACGATGACGGTCGCGGGGCTCCAGGTGTCACCCGAGTCCGAGGACTTGTTGATGATGAGCGCGCCGTTGAACGCGGAGTCGATGCCGAGGCTCGTGTAGAAGATGTTGCCTTGGCGATCCATCGCCACCGAGGGATCGCCGAAGGTGAAGGGCAGATCGGGCGAGATGCCGGGGACGAAGCCGCTCGTCCAGGTCTTCCCGCCGTCGTGTGACGTCGAATAGCCGCTGAGCAGCAGCTGGGTGAAGAAGAGCCCGTCCGGGAAGAGCGTCAGCTCCGAGCCGGCAGAGGTGTTGTAGCCGACGACGATGTCCCGCCCACGAGAGACCATCGAGGTCTCGCTCGAGGTCCCGAACTCGAACGGCGGGAACCCGGGAATGATCTGGACCTTGTCGAGCGCCGGGTCGTTGACCTGCGTGTTGCCAGGGGGGCGATCGTCGTCGTGCCCGTTGCCCTGCCCGTGCCGGGTCTGGCTGCCGATGCTCGGTCCGACGATGACGCCGTTCCCGGACTGCAGGGCTCGCTGGGCGCGCGCCGAGACCTGGCCTCCGGCCGACAGGAGCCCGGCCTTGGTGTCCTGGGCACCGCCCTCGTCGTCCTCTCGGAACGAGTCGTACGGGATGACGACCTGACCATTGATGGTGACGAACTCTGCTCTTGCGGGCAGCGCACCGATCGCGACGAGCGCGGATGCGAATGCGCCGAGACGCACCGACCACTTCATGGGCAACCCCCTCTGCTCGAGAAAACGGCCGGCGCACACTTCCCGCGGGGCCCGCACGCGTCAAACAACATTGACTAAACGCGGAGCGACGCCGCGCGGAGACCGCTTACGGGGTCGGTGAGGACTCCCACACTCCACGCGTGCCGCAACTCGGTTGCATGGTATTCCACGGTCTGCAGCGCGGCTTCACCGTCGTGAATGCGATGGCCGATGAGGCCCGCGGTGCTAGCGCCCCTGCGCTCGGCGCGGCTGCAGCCCATCGGGTCCGGCATCCGGGGGCTCGAGCCCCTCGAGGCCGCGGGTCGGATCGAGCGCCCGCGCGGCCTCGACGTCGACCGCGGTGCGGAGGCGCTCCATCCAGGCGCGGGTGGCGGGGTCGGCCGGCTGGCCAGAAAGTGACACCCCCACCTCGACCTCGTGGAGCGCCTCGCGGGGCCGCTTGAGCGACTCGTAGAGCTCGGCTGCCTGACGGTGGAGGCCGGGGTCGCCTGGCGAGAGGCGCATCGCGGTCTGGACGAGATCGAGCGCGCGGCCGTAACGGCCCTCGACGCGGTAGGTCTCGGCCTGAAAGAGGACGAGGCGGGTGCGGGGGCCACCGGCGGCGAGGAAGGGCTGGACGCGCTCCAGAGCGGCGCGGGCGAGCGCGGGGCGGCCCTCGGCGACGAGATAGCCGGCGAGAGCGAAGGCGATCTCGGAGTTCTCCGGGCTCCTGGCGACGGCGGACTCGAGGGTGCGGATGGCGTCCTTGCGCCGGCCGAGCGCGGCGAGGGCCTCGGCGCGGGGGAGCGCGACGTCCTCGCCCTTCTGCTCAGCCTCGTCGAGGAACACGAGCGCGCCGGCGGGGTCTCCGGTCTGCAGGCGGATGCGGGCGGCGGTGACGGTGAGCGTGGTGGCCTCGGGGCGGCCGGCGAAGGTGAGGAGCGCTCGGTCGAGCAGCCCGCGGGCGTCGTCCTGGCGGCCCTGCTTCCAGAGCTCGGGGACGAGGAGGTCGACGTGGGCCGGCGTGTCGCCGACGAGGTTCCAGAGCGCGTCGACGTCGCGGGCGCGCGGGAGGGCCTCGGCGAGGATGGTGGCCGTCGGGGCGCCGGACTCGAGGGCGAGGCGTTCCTCGACGAGGGCCTGCGAGGTGGCGCCGAGCTGGAACAGGGCGCGGGCGACGACGCGGTGGGTGTCGGGATCGAGCGGCTGGAGGAAGAGGGCGCGGTTGAGCCAGGCGAGGGCGACGCGGGGCTGGCCGCCGGGGCGGGTGGCCTCGGTCCAGCCGGCGATCCGGTAGAGGACGGCGTCGGCGGGGTGGCGGTCGACGAGCGCGCGCGCCTCGTCGCGGACGCCTGCGGTTCTATCCGTACTGTGGGCGGCCAGACGGTTCTCGGCGCGGGTGGCGGTGTATGCGCCGTGGACGAGACCGAAGGTGGCGAGGACGGCGGCAGTGGCGAGACCGGCGAACGCGGGGACGCGGCGGACGGGTGACTGCTGCTTCTCCGCCCACGGGCCGCTGGCGATGCCGAGGGCGACGGCGGCGGCGGTGGCGCAGGCGGGGAGCTCGAGGGCGAAGTCGAAGAGGTCGTGGAGGACCAGGGCACCGACGCCGGCGAACGCGGCGAGGACGAGCGGAGCGTTGCTACGGGCGCGGGCGGTGCGCACGGTGGCCCAGACGGCGAGCGCGAGGAGACCGAAAGTGGCCGGGATGCCGAGCTCGGTGGCGAGCTGAAGCGGGAGGTTCTCCGGGTACTCGAAGGTGAAGGTGATGGAGGAGTGGGTGGTCTGCCAGCGGGGGAAGGCGACGGCGAAGGTGCCGCGACCGAGGCCGGTGAGCCAGGCGGCCAGGGCGGGCCGGGAGAACATGGGCCAGAGGTCGACCTTGGAGTGGCGGAGCTTCTCGACCGTGTCGACGGTGGCGAGCTCGCTGCCGAGGCGGTCGAGGGCGAGGTAGCCGGCGACGAGGGCGACCGCGCCCACGGCGAGGGCAACGGGGATGGCGCGGCCGGCGGCGCCGCGGGCGTCACGGCGTCTCAGGAGCAGGAGGAGGAAGGCGACCTGGCCGGCGCACCAGAAAGCGATCCCGCCACGGGAGAGCGAGAGGAAGGCGGCGGCGCCGACGGCGACGGCGGAGGCGAGCCAGAGGGCCTGGCGGGGGCGGTCGGGGTGGCTGTCGGCGGCGAGGCCGAGGAGGAGGGCCGAGGCGAGGGTGGCGAAG
>CAZDSB010000103.1:0-9899 GCA_964507515.1 uncultured Myxococcaceae bacterium | reverse complement strand
CCCGGGTCGAGCTGCGCACCGGGCTCTCCATCCTCGCCGTCACCCTCATGGGTGCCGTGCTGGCCTTCGTCGCCGCGCACGGCAACCTCGGCCTGCTCGGCACCCGCGCTGCCTCCTCCGTGGTCGCCTGGCGGAATCTGTTCTTCGCCGCCTCCGAAGCGCTCGCCGCCATCTGGAGCACCGCCGCCGTCCCGACGGTGGTCGCCATGGTTGGCCTGATCCTCGTGTCGACGCTGGGCGTTCGCCGCCTCGCCGCGCACAGGGTGGTGGAGGCTCGAGTCCGCCCGTGATGCGCGTCGTTCCACTGTTCGCGGTCCTCGTGCCGCTCCTGGCCTTCGCCGGCCCTTCTCCGGACGCCCGGATCACCCTCAAGACCCACGGGACGCTCCGCGACGTCGCCGAGCGCATCGCCAGCGAGGGAAAGCTGAGCGTCGTGGTCCGTGGCGATCTCGACGAGGACGCCGAGGTGTACTTCCAGAACGTCCCCGCCGACGAGGCGCTGGAGACGCTCGCCCGCGCCTACGGGCTGTCGCTCGAGAAGCGAGGCAACATCTACACGCTCCGGCCGCACGCGCAGGGCTCGCCGCCACCCAAGATGGTGGCCCCGGTCCCGCCGATGCCGGCCATGCCTCCCATCCCACCGATGCCGCCCATGCCCGCGATGCCGCACATGGGCCAGCATCCCGCCCATCCATCGAGCGACGACCAGGACGAGGCGGACGACGCGGACGAGGATACCGCTCAGGACCCCGACGAGGAGGAGGCCCAGAACGCCACCCCGCCCTCGGACTTCGCCGACCGGTTTCGCAACCTCAAGGACCTGAAGGACCTCAGGGATCTGAAGGATCTCAAGGACCTGAAGGACGTCCTCAAGTTCCACAAGCGCGTCGAGGGCTCCGACCGGCAGACGGTCGGCACCGGCAACGTCACCGTCGAGGAGGACCAGGAGGTCGACGACGCCGTCGCCTACGGCGGCAGCCTCCTCATCAAGGGCCACGTCCGGAACGACGCGGTGGCCTTCGGCGGCAACGTGCAGCTCGGCCCACACGCGGTGGTGGGCGGTGACGCGGTCGCCTTCGGGGGCAACGTCGAGCGCGAGTCCGGCGCCAAGGTTCACGGCCAGACCCTGTCCTTCGGTGGCAAGTCCGGTGGTCTCGCCGCCCTCGGCTCGAGCGAGAAGAAGACCCGCGCGTCCGACAAGCACTCCGGCTCGGCCATCTTCTGGCTGCTGATCAAGTTCGCCGTCTACTTCGCGCTGGGCTTCGTCTTCATCATGTTCGCCCCGCGGCCGATGAAGCAGCTGGAGTCGGAGATCCGCCGCGATCCGCTCCGCTGTGGCCTCACCGGCCTGCTCGGCGCGATGGCCATCGTCGCCCTCGGTGGGCTGCTCGCCATCACCATCATCGGCATCCCCTTCACCCTGGTGCTGTTCGTCGTCACCGTGGTGGGGATCGCGATGGGGTACTCGGCCCTCGCCTCGGAGGTCGGCACCCGTCTGCCGGTCCTCCGCGCGAACCGGAAGACCCAGGCCGCAGTGCTGGCGCTCGGCATCCTGGTCCTGCTCGTCCTCCAGCTCATCCCCGTGCTCGGCACGATGGTCCTGCTGGCAACGAGCTGCGTCGCGCTGGGCGCGACCATCCGGACCCGGTTCGGCACTCGCCCGCGCGAGTTTCCCGAGCCGGTCCCGGCGAATTTCTCCTGAAGTCACGGGCCGGTCGGCTCGACGCTGAGCGGCGTTGAAGGGCGGCGACGGGGGCGCTAGAGGGCTCTCCCATGTCCACGCTCTCCGCCTTTCCCCGTCTCGCCGAGGAGATCCAGGCCTTCAACGCCCGCGGGCAGGTGGGGAAGGACCCCGTCGGCCAGTACTTCGCCGAGCGCCGCAAGGCCCACGGCCTGTTCACCAACCTCCTGACCGACAAGGAGCTCGAGCTCCTCAAGCCGTACCTCTTCTGCTGGAAGGACCTGCCGCAGCGGAGCTCGGACGCGCCGGTGCGGGTCACCAACTTCATCGACGGCGAATGGCGGCTCCCGGCGAAGGGGGAGATGGCCCTCCTCCGCAGCCTGGCGGACCGGCGCATCCCGCTCATGGAGGTTCCGGCCTCGACCGACGAGGACGTGGAACGCGCCGTCGCTGCGGCGGACCGGACCTGGAAGTCGCTGTCCTGGGCGAACGACGTCTTCACCTACCGGAAGACGGTCATCAAGAACTTCGCCCGGATGATGGATTACTTCTCCGAGGACTGCATGCGGGAGATCCGCCAGCAGATCCCGAAGACCCGGCTCGAGGCGCAGAAGGACTTCTTCGAGGCGAAGCGGGCGGCGGATCACCTGGAAGGCTCGGCCGAGGCGGCACTCCAGGGCGAGCTCCTCCCGCCGATGCTCCCGGGCCACAGCTACTGGCGCAACCCGTGGGTGCCGGCCGGGGTGTCGGTCATCATCTCGCCGATGAACTTCATCTGGGGCATCCCCGGCATCCACCTGGTCGGGGCTTACCTGGCCGGCGTGCCGCTCATCTACAAGGGCCACCCCTTCGCCGGGATCACCAACACCACGATGATCCGGATGATGCTCGCCGCGGGGGCGGACCCGGCCTACGTCCAGAAGGTGGAGGGTTTCGGCAAGGGCATCTCGAAGCTCGCGACCGACAGGCGGGTGACGGTGGTGGCGGTGACCGGCTCGTCCGACACCGCGTCGAAGATCCAGGCCGGACGCGGCCTCAACCGGCTCCGCTTCGAGGGCGGCGGCTGCAACTGGTCCTACGTGGACGACGGGTACTCGCCCGAGGACCTCAAGAAGATCGCGGTCCGCCTCGCCTACTCCGTCTGCGGGTTCGGGGCGCACAAGTGCACCTCGCTGCACGGCGTCGCCGCGTCGAGCAAGACGCTCGACGCCCTCCTCGGGCTGATCAACGAGGAGATGAACACCTGGCGGGTGGCGGATCCGCGCGAGGCCACCGACGACAAGGTCCTCAGCCCGCTGATGGTGCACAAGGCGCAGACGCTGGTGGACATCGTCGCCGAGTCGAGGAAGACGGCCGGGGTGACGGTCATCCGCGAGGGAGGCCGCGCGGACGGCGCCTACGGCGAGCACTCCGAGGCGGTGAAGCCGGTCATCCTCAGGATCCGCCCCGACAGCACGGTGAAGGTGAACTGGGACGGCAAGGGCGTCCAGGACGTCCGCCTGGCGACCACCGAGTTCTTCATGCCCATCCTGGTCGGGATGGAGCTGCCGGACTTCGAGTCCTACGTGCGGTTCTGCCTCTTCGAGAACAGCCACGACCTGGCGACGAGCCTCTGGACGCGGGACGACCGGAAGCTGCAGCTCGGGCGGCGCACCCTCGGCGGGATGCTGAAGGAGAACGACGGCACCGACTCGGCCCTGGAGTGGGAGGAGTTCGGGGCCTCGGGCATCGGCGATTCGGGGAACATGGGCGTCGGCGAGGTGACCGCGACGCTGAGCATCTACACCCGGCGGCAGAAGGGCCGGCACCTCGTCTTCTGAGCCCCCGGCGCCGGCGGTTTCCGGGAGGCACCGCATCGCCGGCTCGGATAGAAGGACCGGATGCGCCGCCTGCCTCCGGAGACCGGTCCGGAGCTGACCATCGAGTACGAGGGTCGACCGCTCTCCGCCCGCGAGGGTGAGCCCGCCGCCTGCGCGCTCCTCGCCGCCGGCGAGACCGTGTTCTCCCGGAGCATCAAGTACCACCGGCCGCGTGGCCCGTTCTGCATGGCGGGGTCGTGCTCCAACTGCCTGATGCGCATCGACGGCGTACCGAACCGGTTCTCGTGCCAGACGCCGGTGCGAGCGGGGATGCGCATCGAGCGGCAGAACGCCTACCCGAGCGTGAAGGTCGACGTCTTCTCCAGCATCGACTGGCTCTTCCCGAAGGGGATGGACCACCACTCGATGTTCGCCGGCGTGCCGGTCGCCGAGAAGGTGATGGCCACCGTCGCCCGTCACCTCGCCGGGCTGGGGCTGCTCCCCGAGTCGGCCCCTCCCCCGCCCCGGTCCGCCGAGCGACTCTCCGCGGAGGTCGTCGTGGTGGGCGCGGGCGCCGCGGGGCTCGCCGCGGCGGACGCCCTCGCCATGTCCGGCCGGCCACCGCTCGTCCTCGAGCAGGAGGACCGCGTGGGCGGCCGGTGGGTGCTCGAGGCGGCGGAGGGCGATGCGACCGTGGCCCCGGCCGCGCCGGCCGGTGCGCAGCTCCGTCTCGGCACGACGGTCCTCGGCCTCTACGACGACGAGCTGGGACGGGTGCTGCTCGCGGTGCAGCGAGACCCCGAAGGCGCCCGGGTGCTCCTGATTCAAGGTCGAGACATCCTCTTCACCGTGGGCGGGCACGCCTCGGTGCTCCCCTTCGAGAACAACGACATCCCCGGCGTCTTCAGCGGGCGCGCCGCCGCGGATCTCCTCCGCCGGCGACGTCTGCTCGTCGGGGACGAGCCGGTGATCGTCGGACGGGGACCCCAGCTCGGGGCGCTCGCCCGGATGTTCCGGATCGAGGGCGCGTCACCCCGCCTGGTGCTCCACACCGGGGACGGCGCGGCGGCGGAGGGCAGCATCGCCGGCGAGCCCGTCCGGGCGCACGGGCGGACGTGGGTGCACGGGCTCTCCTACCGGGAGACTGGTGGGCGCGAGCGGCGCATCGGCTGTGACGCGATCGTGGTCTCGCTTCCGCCCACGCCGGAGTTCGAGCTGCTCCGTCAGGCGGGGGTCAAGATCGCCTGGCGGCCGGATCTGCAGACGTTCGCGCCCGAGGTGGAGGGAGACGGACGCACGGCGATCGCCGGCATCTGGGCCGCGGGCGACGGGGTGCGGCCGGGCAGCGCGACCGAGGCGGCGGAGTCCGGACGGCGCGCGGCGCGGGGGATGCTCGCGCGATGACTCCTGTCCTCCAGTTTCCCGACGCACGGCACTGGCGGGAGTGGCTCGCGCGGAACCACCGATCGGGCGACGGGGTGTGGCTAAAGCTCGCGAGGAAGGGAGCGGCGCAGACGTCGGTGTCCTACGCCGAGGCGCTCGACGAGGCGCTCTGCTTCGGGTGGATCGACGGGCAGAAGAAGAGCCACGATCGGGACGCCTTCCTCCAGAAGTTCACGCCGCGGAGGGCGCGCAGCATCTGGTCGAAGCGGAACATCGAGCACTGCGCGCGCCTCCTCGCCGCCGGGAAGATGGAGCCCGCCGGCCAGGCCGAGATCGACCGGGCGAAGGCCGACGGTCGCTGGGGCAAGGCCTACGATCCGCCGAGCCGGGCCGAGCCTCCGGAGGATCTCCGCCGTGCTCTCGCGCGGAACCGGCCCGCGCGGCAGTTCTTCGAGGCGCTGGACCGCACGAACCGCTACGCCATCCTCTGGCGACTGCAGACCGCGAAGCGTCCGGAGACCCGCGCGCGCCGGCTCGAGACCTTCGTGCAGATGCTCGCCGAGGGAAGGAAGATCCACCCGTGAGCAAGTCCGTTCTCTGCACGTGCGAGGACGTGACGCTGGACGACGTCCGGCACGCGATCGACAAGGGCTACCGGGACATCGAGAGCATCAAGCGGTACACCGGCTTCGGCACCGGCGTCTGTCAGGGCAAGAGCTGCCTCTCGGCGATCGCCCGCGTGCTCGCCGAGCGCACAGGCGCGGCCCCCGGCGCCGTGCTCCCCTTCACTCCCCGGCCGCCGCTCCACCCCGTGGAGACATCGCTCCTCGCCTCGGTGCCGGTGGACGAGTCGATTCCTCCGCGCGGAGGCGTGCCCCCGGTCGTCCAGGTGGGCTCGCACGCGCTCCGCCCCGCCGAGCCCGTTCCCGCGCGGACCCGGGTGGTCATCGTCGGCGGGGGGATCATGGGCCTCGCCCTGGCCCACAACCTCGCCAAGCTCGGGTGCACCGAGGTGGTGGTCCTCGAACGCGGGTACCTCTGCGCGGGGGCCAGCGGGCGGAACGGCGGCGGGGTCCGGATGCAGTGGGGCACGGCGATCAACGTCGAGCTCGCCCGCCGCACCATCGAGCTGATGAAGCAGTTCGCCGGGGAGATGGGCATCAACGTCTGGCTCCGGCAGGGCGGCTACCTGTTCCTCGCCCGGAGCCCGGAGATCGCCGAGCGCCTGCGTGCCAGCGCCGAGCTCCACAACAAGCACGGGGTGAACACCCGCATCCTCTCCCCCGGCGAGGGGCGAGACGTCGTCCCCGAGCTGACGATGAAGGGCGTGGTGCTCTGCGCCTACAACCCCGACGATGGCGTGATCTTTCCCTGGCCGTTCCTCTGGGGTTACGCGCAGGCGGCCCAGAGGCGCGGGGTCCGGGTGGAGACCTTCACCACCGTCACCGGGTTCGAGATCTCCGGCGGGCGGGTCCGCGCGGTGGAGACTGACCGCGGCCGCATCGCCTGCGACACGGCGGTCCTCGCCGCGGGCGCCTGGAGCCCGGAGGTGGCGAAGCTGGCCGGCGTGAAGCTGCCCAACGAGCCGCACCGCCACGAGATCCTCTCCACCGAGCCGCTGAAGCCGTTCCTCACGCCGCTGGTGACGGTGCTCGACTCGGGCCTGTACTTCAGCCAGTCGATGCGCGGCGAGATCGTGGGCGGGATGGGCGACCCGCGCGAGCCGGCCGGGATGAACATGGGGTCGACGCTGCGCTTCCTCTCCCGCTTCTCGCGCGCGCTGACCGAGCAGATCCCGCGACTGGGCGACATCAAGGTCCTCCGGCAGTGGGCCGGCCCCTACGACGTGACGCCGGACAACAACCCGATCCTCGGGCGCACCCCGGGGCTGCCGAACCTGCTGCAGATGTCCGGGTTCGTGGGCCACGGCTTCATGATGGCGCCCGCGGTCGCCGAGCGGATGGCCGCGTGGATGGTGAACGACACGCCCGACGAGCTGTTCACCCGCTTCGACCTGGACCGGTTCCGGACCGGCAAGCTCGAGCGGGAAACGATGATCATCGGCTGAGCCAGCGCCATCCCGCGGTCTACGTTCAAACGCGGAAGCCGGGAACGAGCATGTGCGCGACGGCATCGGGGTCGAATACCTGTTCGCCAGCGAGGAACTCAGGGAGGGGCTCACCCCTGAGTCGCGCAAGGTGTCTCCTGGCCGCATCGGCGTGCGGCCGCATGTTCACCGCGTCGAGTGCGCGGGCGCCAGATTCCAGATGCTGTGCAGCCTCGCCGAATTTTCCACGCTGACCCGCAATTCCCGCCTCGATCAGCGGTGCGACTGCCCTGACCTGGGGACTCGGACCCGCCCGTAGCTTCCGAGCATGGTGCTCAGCCTCACGCAGGCACTCCGATCGACTGCGCGATGACTTCACGGAACCAGCCGCGGCGACTGCGGCGGACCCGCACACAAGATGGGCTGTGAACCGGCTCACCGGATAGACGACGAAGAGCGTGCGTCGGATGTCCGACGAGTTGCGCTGGAGCCTTTCCCAGGCAACCTCTCCGTTGTCTTCGTAAAGGTCGATCAGCGTCTCCCCGGCGAGGAACCAGAACTGCTGAAGGCCGGGCACTGTCCAGCCCGCCGCGGCCTCTCTGAGATTCCGGCGCGCAGCCTCGACCTCTCCGCGGCCCAACCAGGCGATCATTCCAAAGTTCGCGCACATGGTAGCCATCCCGTAGAGGTGACCACACTCACGCGCATGCGCGAGGCCGTTCAGGACCTGTCGGCGCGCCTCGTCCCATCGTCCGAGGAGGCAGAGCGAGCGCACGACGAGCGACCTGGCAGTCCACAGCTCCCAGTTCCGATCCGGAGCCTCCTCACGCAGGACGGACTCTGTCGCGGTGAATCCACGGACGACTCCCTCCCAGTTCGTTCCTGCCCACTCGCGCATCGCATCGACCCAATTCATCAGTGCCAGCAGATTGCGATCACCGAGCGCCTCCACGCGCTTCCGGGCGAGGCGAAACAAGAAGTCGGCCCTGCGAGAACGAGGCCAGGGCATGCAATGCCCTGCCAGCTGTACCGTCCCCAACGCTGCCATTTGTGGGTCGCCCGAGCGAAGGGCTTCCAGCGCGAATCGGGTACCGAGCTCAGCACCGGTGGGGGGCTCGATGAGGGCAAGCCCCATCGCGACGCGCTGGACATGGGTGAGGAGAGCAAGCCTTCCGGGCTCGACGGACCTCGCGGGGGCCGGGTCGAGACCACGCAGCCGCAAGTACACCTGTCTGAGGAGAACCGAGAGAAGTGCCCGCCGCGGTCCGTTGGGCAAGGTGAATCCGCCGGCACGGAGGTCGGCTCGGACTAAGCGCTTCGCCTCATCGACACGGCCACCGAACATGAACTGTTCGGCCGCCCTCCGTCGAAGTGGCGAGGAATTCGCTGAGCCGGATTCATCAGCTGCCGCAAGGAACGTCCGTGCCGCCTCGTCGCTTCTTCCGGCGTTGCTCAGCGCATCTCCGAGAGAGGTCAGCAAACCGATCCGCCGTGAATCGCCGGACGGCAGAAGTTGCACGGCGTGCTGAAGAAGTCGGGCCGAACGATCGAACGCCAGGAGTCGGTGCGCCTGCGACGCGGCACGGACCAGAAACTCCAACGCCGTTGCTTGATTGCCGGCGGCCAGGTGGTGCCAGGCAAGCACCTCGGGATCCGCTGACTCGGCGTCCTCGAGAGCCTCAACCAGACCACGGTGACATTCGCGAGACCTCTCGGGGGGGAGATGCGCGGTGATCGTCTCTCGGATGCGGTCGTGAAAGGGCTCGAGCTGGCGCTCTCCGTTCGCGAGGGACGTGCGCAGAAGATTTTGCGTGGTGAGCAACGCAGAGTCGCCGGCTGGGGACCCGACCTGGCCCGCGGCCCGCCAGGCCACCAGCTCCGAAACTGGATGGCCTGCCACAGCCACCGTTTCGAGAAGGCGTCGAGCTGTCGTCGGCAACCGCTCGAACCGCGCCTGGAGCGCGAGGCGGAGGTCGAGGGGAGCCTCGGAGATCACCGCCGCCGTTGAGGTGGTCAGGAACCTCGACAGCTCGTGGATAAGAAATGGATTCCCTTCCGAGTCACGCGCCAGCCTGGCGGCGTCAATCTGGCGACCCGACCCGGCGAGCAGCTTCGCTACCAGCACCTGCGAATCGTGCTCGCTCAACGGGCCCAGGTTGATCTCGAGGGGCGTCGGCAGCGCCTGGCTCTCGAGAAGACCTTGCAGGCACGGGCTTCTTTGTCGTTCTTCGGTCCGGAAGCCGAGTATCAACAGCAAGGGTGGTGCATCGGGCGGACGAACTATCTCCCGGATGAGCGCGGACGTGTCGCGGTCACCCCACTGGAGATCGTCGAGATGGAGGATCAGTAGACGTCGATCGGCGATTCGCGCCAGAAGCTCGCGGAACGCACCGAATGCTTGCCGCCGGATCTCCTGGCGATCGGAACTCGCCACCTGCGAGGACTCCGCCTGTCGGGCGATTTCGGGAATGCGCTCGAAGATGGAGAAGACTCTGACCAGGGCCCCGACGTTCCGTGGCAGCAATGTGCGCAGGTCAGGCGCGTCCACCGCGTGGAGGAAGCGGCAGAGGTCATCGGTGAGACTATCGAATCCGGCGTATGGGACCGTCTCGCGTTCGTAGCAGCGGCCTCTCAGGACGATCGGGTCGTGAAGGCGTTCGAGGTCGGCCAGGAATCGCCTCACCAGAGAGGTCTTGCCCGCGCCGGACAACCCATCGACCAGCACGGTGGTCGGCTCCCCGCTCTTCACCCTTTCGAGGCCCTGGCGAAGGTCCGAGAGCTCGCGATCTCGACCCAGAAATGGTGGCTCCGAGAGACGTCCTTCGGGTTCCGGCACTTCGGCCAGCTCACGCCCGACGACAGCGAGGACCTCCTCCGAGCCTGCGCGGCGGCTTGGCTCGTAGTTAAGGAGGGACGCGCAGAGTGCCGCGAGATCCGCCGGAGCGTCTCGGAGGCGAGTGCGGAGAAACGCCTGCTCGTCACGGACACC
>CAZDSB010000102.1:0-5783 GCA_964507515.1 uncultured Myxococcaceae bacterium | reverse complement strand
CCGGGACCGAGGACCGGTCGAGCACGCCGCCGTCGCTCCGGTCCGAGGCGCGCTTCCGGGGCAACGAGGCCTCGGTCCTCGCCGACGTGCTGCGCGCCCGCGGCGCCGCCTGACGCGCCAACCTGGACGACGGCTGGCGCCGTTCAGCCGCCGAGCGGACCTGGCCGAGGCTCCTTGCGTCCGTCCCCGGCGGTCGCGGTCACTTCTGCGTTCCGTCGAGCCACTCCGCGACACCGCCGTGGTTCGAGCACGCCCCGGTGTGGTGCTGCGCGTAGCTGAGCGTGCCGTCCTTGCACTTTGCCGTCGGCGGACCCTTCTGCCCGGCCGCGGCCGGAGCATGCGCCGCCGGGGTCGCCGCAGCGGTGGACGTGACCGCTGGAGCCGGAGCAGGTGCCGGAGCCCGCGCCGGTGCGGGCTCGGCAGCGGCCGGCGATGTCGCCGTCGTGCTCGCCGCGGAGCCGGCCGGCGCGGAGGCCGCTGCCGTGGTCCCTGTCGACTTTGGCGCGGTCGCGCCCTTGTCGACGCCGCCGTGCCCGCTGCAGGCCCCCTTCCCGGCGTGGCTCTTCGTCCCGTCCTTGCAGGTGACCTCCCCGGCCGCGCTCGTCGTGGCGGACGCTGCCGCGCTGGATGCGGAGCTCGACTTGCTCTTCGACTTGGAGGCGGGGCCGCCCGTGCTCGTCGAGCTCGCGGCCCCCGTCGTCACCTCGCCCGCCGTCGACTTCGGCGCGGCCGTGCTCTTCTCAACGCCGCCGTGGCCGCTGCAGGCGCCCTTCCCTGCGTGGCTCTTCGTCCCGTCCTTGCAGGTGACCTCCGCAGCCTCGGCCGTCGCGGCGGGTGCTGTTGCCGCGCTGGATGCGGAGCTCGACTTGCTCTTCGACTTCGACGACGAGCCGCTCTTGGTCGTCGAGCTCGCAGCGTCCGTCGTCGCCTCGCCCGCGGTCGACTTCGGAGCGGCCGCGCTCTTCTCAACGCCGCCGTGGCCGCTGCAGGCGCCCTTCCCTGCGTGGCTCTTCGTGCCGTCCTTGCAGGTGACCTCCGCGGCATCCTCGGAGCGCGCGAGGCGCGGCACCGCCAGGGCGAGCGCGGCGAGGAGGAGAGAGCCGCGCGTCCACCGGCTCACGTGCGCGTCCCCTTGGAGAGCCTCGACATCAGCAACGCCAGCGCTCCGGCGCCGATCGCCTTCACCAGCTGCGGATTCTTCGCGTAGAAGCTGGAGACCGCGTCGACGATGCCGGGGTTGATCTGCCGTGCCTTCGCGGCGAGCGCCTCCACCACCTGCGGCGAGATCTGCTGCGCCTGCGTCGCCGACACCGTCCCTCCGCCCTGCAGCACCGACGCCAGTCCTCCGAGGCCGCCGAGTCCTCCGAGCACGCTGCCCGCGGACGGGCCGAGGCTGGAGAGCACGTGGTTCAGGATCGCCGCCTTCTGGTCCGGCGAGGACTGGCCGAAGATGCCACCGAGCATCTGCTCGAACGGCGGCGTCTGGTCGGAGTTGAAGACGTGGCTGAGCGCTCCGCTCAGGTCTCCCTGGGGCACCGCGCCCGCCACCTTGTCGAACGCCGAGTGGATGTCCGCCTCGGACGCCTTGCCGCCGAGGACGTTCTGCAGCACCGAACCGAGTCCGTCTGCCCAGCCCATGCGATCCTCCTTGTCGAGGGGGGGAGTACGCTCCCACCTTTCGGCGCAGCCGTGGCAATCGCAACCCGAGGGCGGAAGGCCTAGATCCGCCGGACAACACTTCGATGGCTGACGCCCTCCGCAAGCTGCGGCCGTTCGAGCTCGCACGCTGGCAGCTGGAACGCGACGCAGAGCGGATGCGGCGGATGGCGGTGCTCCTTTCCCGCAAGCAGTCCCGGATGTCCGCCTCTCCCTTCGCGTTCCTCCGGGGCTCGGCACCACTCTTCTACCGGGTGCTCGCGAACGCGCCGCGACTCGCCCGGGGACCGGACGCGGACGGGATGTTGTGCGGGGACCTCCACCTCGAGAACTTCGGGGTGTACCGGCCCGACAGGCCCTCGAAGGTCGGCGACCGGGTGGTGTTCGATCTGAACGACGTCGACGAGACCTTCGTCGGACCTCTGCACCTCGATCTGCTGCGTGTCCTCACCAGCACCCTGCTCGCCGCCCGGGGCTGGGGGTGCAACGCCGCCGGAGCCGTCGAGCTCGCGGAGGCATTCCTCGATGGATACCGCCGCGGCCGCACCGGAGCCCGGAGAGCGCCCGCGCCCCTTCCTGTCGTGGAGCTGCTCGCGCGCGTCGCCGCCCGCAAGCGCCGCGAGCTGCTCGAGAAGCGCACCGTGGTCGCCGGACACCGGCGCAGGTTCCGCATCGGCGAGAGCTTCCTCCGGCTCCCGCGCGCGACCCGGGCTGCGTGCGCACAGGCCTTCCGGCGCTTCGCCGCGGCGCAGGCGAAGAAGGCCGGTCATCCGCTGGAGCGGTTCGGCGTCCTCGACGTGGCGTTCCGGGTCGCGGGGACCGGGAGCCTCGGCACCTTCCGGGTGGCGGTCCTGGTGGAGGGCCACGGGTCGCGCGACGGGGCCTGGATGTTCGACATGAAGGCGATGGGGGAGTCCGCAGGCGCGCGCTTCGCGACGGCTCCCTGCGAGGCCGGCCCCGAGCGGGTGGCGACCGCCCTCCGGACGCTCCTCCGCTTTCCGCCGACGATGCTCGGGACGGTCCGCGCGCTCGGCCACGGAATGCTGGTTCGGCGCCTGACGCCCCAGGAGGACCGGCTGGACTGGTTGACGCTCGCGGCCGGGCAGCGTGCTCCGACGCTCGCCTTCCTCGGCGGCCTCACCGCGGCCGCCCATCGCCGGGGCTCGAAGAACCGACTTCCGGAGCTCGCCGGGTCCGATGGCCGCCGCGTGCTGCGGAACGCGGTGGAGCTGGCCGGGCTGCACGAGGCCGTGGCGCTCGCCTACGCTGCCGAGCTCCGATGACCGTCCCCCGCCATTGCCGCGCCGCGGAGATCCTCTGGGAGCACTGGCGGCGCCGAACGCAGCTCGATGCCTTGCCGGACGACGTGCGGCCACGGACGCGCGCCGAGGGGTACGCGATCCAGGCAGAGGTGCAGCGCTGCTCGGGTCACGGGCTCGCCGGATGGAAGCTCGCCGCGACCAGCGTCCCCGGGCAGAGACACATCGCCGTCGACGGGCCGATGGCCGGACGCCTCCTCGCGGACCGCACCCACCCGCCCGGCAGCGAGCTGTCCCTCGCCGGCAACCGGATGCGCGTCACCGAGCCCGAGTTCGCCTTCGTCTTCGGTCGCGACCTCGCGCCGCGTGCCGCCCCCTGGACGACCGCGGAGGTCCTGGACGCGGTGGCGTCGCTCCACCTGGCGCTGGAGATCCCCGACTCGCGCTACGCGGACTTCGTCCACGCGGGCGAGGCGCAGCTCGTGGCGGACAACGCCTGCGCAGGCGAGCTCGTCCTCGGTCCTGCCGTGACCGCCGACTGGCGAGCGCTGGACCTCGTCGGCCACGCGGTCCAGGCCGAGGTTCGCGGCCGCTACCGGCGCTCGGGCAGCGGCGCCGCGGTGCTCGGCGACCCGCGCAGGGCCCTGGTGTGGCTGCTCGACGAGCTGTCCGCGATCGGCGAGACCGCGAGGACCGGGCAGGTGGCCATCACCGGGACCTGCATGGCCTCGCTCGAGCTCCAGGAGGGCGACGAGGTCCGCGCGGACTTCGGCGTCCTCGGATCGATCTCGGCGCGCTTCCGGTGATCCGGGCCGTCAGCGATGCGCGCTCGCCCGGAGGATGACCACCGCGACGATGAGCAGCGGGCCGAGCAGCAAGGCGGCGAGCATGACCCACGCGACGGGACGCGCGAAGTTGAAGGTCCAGCCGATCCCCATGCGCTTGGGGACGACCACGCGCGGATCGGAAGGGTTCACGTAGAACAGCCCCTTCCAGCCGTCGTTGCTCGTGGGCACGATCCGCGGCGCGCGGGCGATCTGGACGATCACGACCAGCACCATCGCCCCCGCGCAGGCGAGCACCGGCGTTGGTCCCCAGAGCGGCGCGAAGGCCGCGGGGAGGGCGGTCAGGGCCAGGACCCAGCGGATCGGCGCCAGCAGCCGCCGCACCGCCGCGGTCATCGACGCCGGACCCGTCCGGGCGCCGCCCGCCACGATGCCGTCGAGCAGCAGCAGGATTCCTCCGAGCAGCAGCAGCGGAAAGGCCATCGCCAGCGGCGTCCGGGGAAAGAAGCCGTTGGGACGCCCCGCCGCGTCCCAGTGGACGGGCATCGGCGAGGGGAACCTGTCCGCCAGCAGGACCAGCCCCACGGCCGGGAGGAGGAGCAGGAGGTAAGGACCCAGACTGCGTAACTTCATCGGAGTTCTCCGCGTAGAGGAGGAGTCTGGCACGCCTTCCCGGCGCGCCTTAGAACGTGAACGCAATGGGCTACTTCGAATCGCGAAACGCAAAGCTTGGTCTTCCCTCTCCCTCCGAGGCGCTCCCGGGCCGCAGCGCGCGGATGCCGGTCCCGGAGAAGCACTTCGTCAACGAGGCGCCGCTGGTCGGCCCCTGGCCCGGCAAGGAACAAGCCCTGTTCGGGATGGGCTGCTTCTGGGGCGCCGAGCGTCTCTTCTGGCAGCTGCCCGGGGTCACCGTCACCGCGGTCGGATACGCGGGCGGCTTCACGCCGAACCCGACCTACCGCGAGGTCTGCTCCGGCCGCACCGGCCACGCCGAGGTGGTGCTGGTGGTCTTCGACCCGAAGGTCATCAGCTACGAGACGCTGCTCCGCAAGTTCTGGGAGGAGCACGACCCGACGCAGGGGATGCGTCAGGGCAACGACGCCGGTACGCAGTACCGGAGCGCCATCTACACGTTCAGCGACGAGCAGCGACGCGCCGCGGAGGCCTCGCGCGAGGCGTATCAGAGGGTCTTGACCGCCTCGGGCCACGGTCGCATCACCACCGAGATCCGCGAGGCGCCCCAGTTCTTCTACGCCGAGGACTACCACCAGCAATACCTGGCCCAGAATCCGGGCGGCTACTGCGGCCTCGAGGGCACCGGCGTGAGCTGCCCGGTCGGCGTCGTGAAGTCTGCGTAGAGGTCTCGCTGCAGTCCCGCGGTCGTGGCCGCGACAGCCGAACGGTCTCGGGTACAGTCGGCGTCCATGCGCTGCATCGACCCGATGGGCCGCCACTCGCCACTCACCTATTCCGTCTCGGGCAGGAAGACGACGGAGCACTTCTCCATCGGCGTTCCGGCGCCGGGCAAGATGACGGTCGAATCCATCGAGGACGGTGCCGACGGCAAGGCGACGATGGAGCTCGCCGGAACCAGGCTTCCGCCGAGCTGAGGACGCTCGCCGCAGGCAGGTCGGGTAGGTCGGTCTCATGGGGAAACCCTGGTGCGCCGGGACCGGCGGAGCCCCCCCATGCTCCACCGGCCCGGCGCCCGAAGCGTCGTCACTTCCCGTTCTCGACCCGGGAGGTGCCGGCGAGGACACGGCCGAGCATGGCCGTGGCCAGTCCGCCCGAGGCGCCGTCACCGCTCACCGCGATGTCCGGCACCAGCCTCACTCCGTGCTCGGCGAGCACGCCGGCGATCTGGATGGCGGTGAAGCCCTCCGCCCCGACGGCGGCGATGCCCTGGCGGTAGGCGTCCGCCTTGGCCTCACCGGTGGCGCGCGTCGCGGCCGCCTCGGCCTCGCCCCGGAGCTTCTGGGCATCGGCCTCGGCCTGGGCGCGGAAGCGGAGCGCCGCGGCCTCGCCCTTCGCGTGCTCGGCGGCGGCCTGCGCCTGGCGCTCGGTGATGCGGACCATCTGCTCG
>CAZDSB010000101.1:0-2506 GCA_964507515.1 uncultured Myxococcaceae bacterium | reverse complement strand
GGGGAAGAAGAGCAGCACCAGCGCGGCGGCGATGGACGTGGCCCCGTCGACCCAGAAAAGCATCTGGAACGAGTGCGCGGCGAGGAAGCCGCCTGCAGCTGGACCCACGCTCATGCCCAGGTTGATGGCCAGCCGGTTCAGGGCAAAGGCCTGCCGGCGCAGCGGGACCGGCGCGAGGTCGCTCACCAGTGCGAGGGTGGCCGGGCGCATCGCCTCGGACACCGCCGAGAGCACCACCATCCCGACCATGACCTGAGGCAAGGTGTGGAGGAGGGGAAGCGCCCAGAAGCCGAGGCCCCCGAGGAACAGCGACCCGGTCAGGATGCGCTGCGCCCCCACCCGGTCCGAGAGCCGGCCGGCGAAGGGGGAGATGAGGAGCGAGACGATGCCGTAGACCGCCAGCGCCAGCCCGGCCTGGCCCGCGGAGAAGCCCAGGTTCCGGGTGAAGTGGAGCGCCAGGAACGGGATGACCATCGTTCCCGCGCGGTTCACCAGCGTGGCCAGGGCGAGCATCCAGCTGTCGCGCGGAAGACCGGCCAGATCCGACCAGGGATTGAGCGCGCGCCACGTCATGGAGGAAGCCCCGGGTGAGCGGGGTAACGTCCTGCCGCTGCGATGTCGAGCACCGCTTGCTGTGTTCCCCTCCGAGACCCGCCCGTGTTTCGCCGCCGCCCAGCGCTGAGCGTGCTCCTGCTCGCCGGGGTCGCGGCCTGCCACGAGGCGCCTCCGCCTCCGCCGCCACCCGCGCGTCCGCCGGCGCCGCTCGGGCCGTCCCAGGTGCGAGCGGCGTTCCCCGAGGGGGTGAGCGACCCGGCGGGGTGGGCGAAGGATCTCCTGGCCGCCTTCTCGGACTCGGGGCTGGTCCCGGACGCGACCCGGGTCTGCGGGGTGGTCGCGGTGCTGCAGCAGGAGTCCGGGTTCCAGGCGGATCCGCCGGTCCCGAACCTGGGAGCGCTGGTCCGCGCCCGGCTGGACGAGGAGGCGAAGCGGCTCGGGCCGCTCGGACCTGCCGCGATGGAGCGGCTGCTCGCGGACCGGGCCCCAGGTGACCGGAGGACCTTCGACGAGCGTATCCGCCGGCTCCGGACGGAGCGAGAGCTGGATCTCCTCTTCCGCGAGATGCTCGAGGCCGGGCGCCGCGAGCACCCGGCGATGGTGGCCACGGCGAACCTGCTGGACACGGTCTTCCGCGGGCGCCGCCTGGAGGACCTGAACCCGGTCACGACCGCCGGGTCGATGCAGGTCAGCGTTCGCTGGGCCGTCGAGCTCGCGCGCAGCCGGGGGTGGCCGGACGACGAGGAGGCGGTGCGCGACGCGCTGTACACCCGCCCCGGTGGCCTGCGTTACGGCGTCCCCCGGCTGTGGGGATATCCGCTGACCGATCCCGACGTGCTGTACCGCTTCGCCGACTACAACGCCGGCCAGTACGCGTCGCGGAACGCGGCGGTGCAGCGAGCGCTGGCCCAGCTCACCGGGATCCGGCTCGCGGCCGACGGTGACCTCCTGGTCTACGGCCCCGACGGTCGCCCCACCGGCGACGACAGCGAGACGCTCGCGGCCTTCCGTGCCTTCCGGCAGCGCTTCGTGCCCACGTTCCCGGAGGCCCGGCTGCGCGGAGACCTCGAGAAAGGGAAGGAGCAGGCCTTCGAGGAGACCCCGAGCTACCTCGCGCTCGCCCGTGTCTACCGGGAGCAGGTCGGCAGCCCGCTGCCGGCCGCGGCCGTCCCCGAGCTGGAGCTGAAGAGCCCGAAGCTGAGGCACGGCTACAGCACGGCGGCCTACGCCCGCAACGTGCTCCGCCACCACCGCGCGTGCCTGCAGCGACTGCGCGGGGAATGAGTCGGCGACAAGGCACGGGCACCGGGAGTTCACCGGCCCGTGCACGAGCCGTCGACGGCGTCCGGTACTCCACGGTCGGATGCCGAGAGAAGGCCGATGACCGCTGCGACGGAAGACTGGTCCAGGCCCGCGTTCGAGCCGGGCGGAGGGGACGCCAGCCTCTTCTATCTCGCGTTCGGCGAGCTCGCGGCCCTTCGTCTCCCACCCACCCCCGCCTTCCTGTCGATCTCGGTGCATCCCCAGGGCGACTCACGCCTGTGGGTCGACGCGCTGGTCGCGGCGGCTCGTGACGATGCCGGGGACGCGGCGGGGCTCACGGCGCTGGTGCGGGCAGCGCCGGAGTTCGCGGTCATCCGCGGCCATCGGGCCGATCCCCCTGACCTCGTTCACCTGCGCGATGCCGAGTGCGTGCTCGCGGCGCTGCTGGAGGCAGGCGCGGTGGCGCTGCTCGACGTCGAGGCGCAGCGGTGGTGGACGCTGGACCTCTTCCGGAGCGAGGTCCTGGCCGCGCTGCGTCCCTCGGTCCGCGCCCACGTCTCGGTGCGGGCGCGACGCGGACTGGTGGAGGCCCGTGGCCTGCGAAAGGTCGGCCGCCCGGACCTGCGGGTCCATCGCGTCCCTGCCGGCTCGGAGGACCGCGCCGCGGACATCTGCTGGAGCCTCGCCG
>CAZDSB010000100.1:0-4427 GCA_964507515.1 uncultured Myxococcaceae bacterium | reverse complement strand
GGCGGCGTCGATGACGCGGAGATGGCTGCTCCCGGCGTCCGGCGCGGCAGCGGCGAGGCATCCGGCGAGGCAGACCAGCACGGCGAGCACGCGGCGCGCGATGTCCATGGCCGGCCTGACGCTGGATCCGCTGTGCCATTGCCGCGGAGCTGTTCCTGGGGCGCCGGCGCTCGGTCGTGCGCTGAGGCTCAGCGGGCCGGGCGATCCTTCCCTGGCAGCAGGCGCCGCAGGCTGATCTTCCCGAAGCGGTTGCCGAACAGGTACCAAGTGAACGCGGCGCCGAAGAGCGCCGCGGCGCCGGCGACCCCGAGCAGACCGAGCACCGGATAGCCGCGCACCGTCCACGGCACCTGGGCGAAGCTGATGAACGCCCCCACGATGAAACCGCAGGCGCAGAGCCCGAGGAAGGTGATGACCGCCGCGGCGCGCAAGCTGGCGTTCATCTGATCCAGCGTGGGGGAGCGCACGTTCACGCTGAACCGGCCGGTCTCGAGATCCAGGAGGATCTGCGAGAGCTGAGTCGGCAGGTCCGCTGCCAGTCCCTGGAAGCGCAGCAGGGCCCGGAGGAATCCCCCCTGTAGGTCGCCCACCTCGTAGCGGCCCTTGAGCAGCTCCTTCGCGTAGGGGAGGGCGACCCCCAGGATGTCGAGCTCTGGCGAGAGCTGCCGGAGGATCCCCTCCATCGAGATCGAAGCCCGCGAGAGCAGCGCGTACTCGCGGGGCACCCGGATCCGGTACTTCACCGCGAGGTCGAGGAGGTCGCCGAGCAGATGCCGGGCGTTCACCTCGCCCAGCGTCCTCGGCAGGTGACGACCGAGCACCGCGTCGATGTCGCCCCGGTATGCAGCGATGTTGGCCCGCGCGTCGGGCGCGCCGATCCGGTAGAGCAGCCGTGCCACCGAGTCCGAGTCCTTCAGGGCGACCGCGACGATGAGGATGACCAGCTGCTCGCGCATCTGGCGCGTGAGCCGGCCCACCAGGCCAAAGTCGATGAGGCCGATGTCTCCGTCGGGGAGGAGGAGGAAGTTGCCCGGGTGCGGATCGGCGTGGAAGAGCCCGTCCTCGAAGAGCTGACGAAAGGCGGTATCGAGCACCGCGCGGGCCAGCTCGGCGCGTCGCTCCGTGGACAGCTGCGCCTCGAGCAGCTTCACCCCGCCGAAGTACTCGAGGGTCAGGACCGTCGCGCTGCTCAGGTCGTCGTGCACGCGCGGGATCCGGATGCCCTTCCGCTCGCGGTGGGTCTCCTGGAACGCGCGCACGTTCGCCGCCTCGTGGACGAAGTCGAGCTCCTCGCGGATGGCGCGGTCGAACTCCTCGACGATGCCCACCGGCGAGTAGATGCCGGTCTCCTCCACGACTGCCTCCAGCAGCTTCGCCAGCGAACGGAGAACCTGGAGGTCCGAGGCCATCTGCCCCTGGATGCCGGGCCGCTGCACCTTCACCACCACCGGTTCGCCGGAACGCGTCGTCGCGCGGTGGACCTGGGCGATGCTCGCGGCCGCGAGCGGCTCCTGCTCGATGCGCGCGAACGCCTCCTCGGGCGAGCGGCCCAGGCCGGCCTGGATCTGGGCCCGCACCGCCTCGAGCGGGATGGGAGCGACTGAATCCTGGAGGAGGCGCAGCTCGGTGACGAACTCGCCGGGCAGGAGGTCCGCGCGGGTGGAGAGGACCTGACCGAGCTTCACGAACGTCGGTCCGAGCTCCTCCAACATCCGGCGGAACCGGCGCGCCGCGCTGGCCGCCCGCGTGTCCGGCGCCTGCTCCACCGCCTCGCGGCGGCCGATGAGCCGGAACACGCCCGCGCGGTCGAGCAGATCGGCGAAACCGAACCGTGCGGCGATGGTCGCGATCTGCCGGAGCCTGTTGAGGTCCTGGAAGTTCAAGGGGTCAGCCCAGGGTGCTACCACCGGAACCCCCCGGGCGTCGTGGGGCAGAGCCTCGAGAGGTGAGCGGCGGCGGTGGAACGGAGCGCAGCAGCCACGGCACGGACGGTGTCGGCGGAGGAGCAGCCGGCGGACGCGCCCGTCACGCCCATGATCCGCCAGTACCTCGACGTGAAGGCCCGCGCCGGGGACGCGTTCCTCTTCTTCCGGCTGGGCGACTTCTACGAGCTGTTCTTCGAGGACGCGGTTCGTGCCGCGAAGCTGCTGGGCATCACGCTCACCGCGCGGAGCAAGGGCCCGGACCGGGTTCCCATGTGCGGCGTCCCGTTCCACGCCGCGCGCCGCTACCTGGCCCGGCTGCTCGAGGCAGGCCACAAGGTCGCTATCTGCGAGCAGGTGGAGGCGCCCGGCGCGGGTCCCGGTATCGTCCGCCGGGAGATCGTCCGCATCGTCACGCCGGGGACGATCCTCGACGAGGACGTGCTCGACGCCGCCCGCGCCGCGTGGCTGGTCGCGGTGAGCCCGGGCGACGGCGCTCACGGCGCCGCGCTCCTGGACGTCTCCACCGGTGACTTCCGCGCGCTCCAGGGTCCATCGCTGCCGGCGCTCCTCGACGCCGTCGCCGCGCACGAGCCACGGGAGGTGCTCCTTCCGTCGGACGCCTCCGCCGCGGTTCGGACCGCCGTGCGCGACATCCTGGGGGCGCTCCCGCTCACCGAGCGCGAGGCGGCGCACTTCGACGCCAGCCGTGCCGGGGCGTTCCTCCGCACCCACTTCGGCGTCGCCACCCTCGAGGCCTTCGGCGTCGACGGCGCTCCCCGGGCCGTGGCCGCGGCGGGCGCCGCGCTCCGCTACCTCAAGGACACCCAGCGCACCGAGGCCCGGCACGTCCACGCGCTCCGGCGGGTCCCGCTCGAGTCCACGCTCGTCCTCGACGAGACCACCCGGACCAACCTCGAGGTCCTGCGCACCATGCGGGACGGCTCGCGCGCGGGCTCGGTGCTGGGGGTGGTGGACCGGACCGTCACCGCGCTCGGGGCCCGCCGCCTGTCCGAGTGGCTCCTCGCGCCGCTGCTGGACCTCGAGGCCATCCGGACCCGCCAGGACGCGGTGGAGGAGCTGTCGACCAAGGCCGTCTGGCGCGAGGCCTGGGCCGGGCTCCTCCGCCAGGTCGCGGACGTGGAGCGCATCCTCGGGCGTCTCGCCACCGGCCTCGGCACGCCACGGGACCTGGCCGGCCTGGGCCGGAGCCTCGCCGTGCTCCCGGACGTCGCGTCCGCGCTCGACGGGTGCCGCGCGGTGCTCTGGCGAAGGCTCGCGGGTCCGCTCCGCGGGTTCGAGCCGCTCGCCACCAGGCTCCAGCAGGCGCTCGTGGACACGCCGCCGGCGGACCTGGACGACGGCGGCTTCATCCGCCCGGGTTACTCGGCCGAGCTCGACGCGCTGGTGGGCCTCGCCACCGACGGTCGCAGCACCCTGGTGGACCTGGAGCGCCGGGAGCGCGCCCGCACCGGCATCGGCAGCCTGAAGGTTCGCTACACCCGGGTGTTCGGCTACTTCTTCGAGGTGACGCGGGCGAACCTGCACCTGGTGCCCGGTGACTGGGAGCGCCGGCAGACGATGGTGGGCGCCGAGCGCTTCGTCACCGAGGAGCTCAAGGCGTTCGAGGCGCAGGTGCTCGGTGCAGACGAGAAGCGCATCGGCCTGGAGCGCGCCCTCTTCGACGAGCTGCGCGACGCGGTGCTCTGGCAGGCGGCCGGGCTCCGCGCCGCGGCGGACGCGCTGGCCTCGGTGGATGCGCTCGCCTCGCTGGCGCGGGTCTCGGCCGAGAACGGCTACTGCCGCCCGGTGGTGGACGACTCGGACGTGCTGGAGCTGGAGAGGTCGCGTCACCCGGTTGTCGAGCGGCGGGTCTCGGCCGAGCCCTTCGTTCCCAACGACCTCACGCTGGACCGGGAGCGCTCGCAGCTCATCGTCCTGACCGGGCCGAACATGGCGGGGAAGAGCACCTTGCTCCGCCAGGTGGCGCTGACCGTGCTCCTCGCGCAGGCCGGGAGCTTCGTCCCCGCGGCCCGGGCGCGCATCGGGCGGGTGGACCGGATCTTCACCCGCGTCGGTGCGTCCGACGATCTGGCCCGCGGTCAGTCCACCTTCATGGTGGAGATGGCCGAGACCGCCGCCATCCTCCACCACGCGACCGACCGCAGCCTGGTGGTGCTGGACGAGATCGGCCGCGGGACCTCGACCTTCGACGGGCTGTCCATCGCCTGGGCGGTGGCCGAGCACCTCCACGACGTCATCGGCGCCCGCACGCTCTTCGCCACGCACTACCACGAGCTGGTGGAGCTGGCCCGGACGCATCCCCGGGTGCGGAACCTCTCGATGGGCGTCCGCGAGGCGGGCGGGAAGGTGGTGTTCCTCCGGACGCTGGTGGAGGGCGGGGCGAGCAAGAGCTACGGCATCGAGGTGGCGCGGCTCGCCGGGCTGCCGGGGAGCGTGCTCCGCCGCGCCCGCGAGGTGCTGCGCCGGCTGGAGACGGAAGGG
>CAZDSB010000099.1:0-5396 GCA_964507515.1 uncultured Myxococcaceae bacterium | reverse complement strand
AAAAAAAGCGGGGCGCCGTGAGGAGGGGAGTGAAAACCCACGGCGCCCCGAGGCCCGCGTCTCCCCGCCCCGGGGGTGGGAACGGGGAGCTTCATTGGAGCGCCGCCCGAGGCGGAACCATCCCGACCGGCGCCATCTACTTCTTAGGAAGCCCGCCACTGGCAGGAGTGACAAAGAAGCTCGAAATCCTGCCAATCGCTAGCGGGGAGCGCCGGCATCGGTCGAGAGCGGCCAGAGCTGGGTCACCGGCCGCTCGAGGACGCGTGCGGCCTCGGCGTGCAGCTGCTCGGGGGCAAGGCGTCCGCTGGAGGTGGCCTGGGACAGCCAGCTGTCGAGCTTACCGCCGTGTTCCAGCCAGTGATCGTCCCGGAAGTACCCGTAGAACGCCGCGGCCATCACGTGGATCCCGTCGTCCGACTTTCGCCAGCGATCCGCGGGGTTCCGGCCCACGCCCAGCGCCTCGCTGATGAGCTGGTCCAGCGCCTGGCAGAGATCCTCGTTCAGGAGCCCCTCGAGCGTCGTGTATCCCCAGCGCGGGTCGTGCTCCTTCACGATCTGCGTCAGGAGCGGATCCTTCGAGAGCACGCCGAGCGCGGCCTTCGCCGACGGACCGTCGAGCGGCACCGGCGGATGCAGCATCTCGTGGGCCGCGATCCGGACGGTGGTCGGGATGTCGTAGTCGTAGGCCTGAAGGAATGTCTGGCCCTGCACCTTGATCCCGTGCGGCTTGCAGAAGAGCAGGAGCACGATGTTGATGGTCGGATCGAACGTTCGTCCGGTGAGCTTTTCCTGGTACTTGATGACGTCGAATCCATCGAGGTCGCGCTGCACGCCCTTCACGCGTTCCTGCAGGGCGCTGCCGGCCTGCTGCTGCCGGAACTTCACGAACCCCGCGCTTCGCATCGCACGGAGTACGGCGAGCAGCCGCGGCCGCGCCTTCAGGACCCAGTCCCAGGTCTCCTGCTCCCAGTAGGGGCTCGCCCGGTAGGCGGGGAGGAGCTTCTGCTCCGCCGCGCCGAGCCCGGTGATGACGGCATCGAGAGTGTCGCCGTTGTGGTCGCTGGAGAAGATGACGTCGAGCGCGGGCGCGAGCAGACCGACGCCGCCCTTCTCGGCCTCCTCCCACAGCCTCGGGACGTCGGCGCGGATGTCCGCGGGCAGCCTGGGAGCGAAGGTCGCGAGCTCCTTCTGGTAGGGCTCGGTGTAGAGCGAGCGTCCCGAGAGTGGCTGGAGGAAGGAGATCGCGTCGAGCCCCTCGGAGCTGCGAACCGCCCAGCGGGTGCGCCGCCCCGGGGTTCCGCCATCGGCGGCGCCGAGCGCGGGAAGGGTCCGCGAGGCCAGGACCGCGAGAGAACCGGCGAGGACGGAGCGACGGTGCATGCGCCGAGGTCTAGCCCGCGGCGTGGGTCCGGTCTTGTATCCACTTCGCGCGGAGCTGCCCGGGGGTGGCTCCGGTGAGCGAGACGACGGCTCGGGTCAGGTGTGCCTGGTCGGCGAATCCGAGCTCGGCGGCGAGGTCGCCCAGCGTGTCGGTCCAGTCGGGGAGCGTGCGGACCGCGCGCTGCGCGCGGTGCTCGGCGCGGAAGCGCTTCGCGGTGGTTCCGTAGGCCTGCCGGAATCCGCGGCTGAGGGTCTGCGGGCTGAGGCCGTTCCGCTCCGCCCAGGTCTCGAGGCGAAGGTCCGGCTCGCTGGCGAGGGCCTGGGCGAGGGCGTCCGGCCAGTCGTCGAGCTCGACCTCGGCGGGCCGGATCTCTTCGAGGAGCAGCGCTGCGGCGGACGCGAGGTCCCGCCGGGCGAGGCTCACGAGGGCATCGAGCGCGTCGAGCCCGCCGGTGACGAAGTCAGGGCAGCGAGAGAGCGGAAGGTCGAGGACGACGGCGCCGCGCCGACCGAACTCGTCCCGGTGAGCCTCGAACGGACGGTGGAAGACGACCTTTCCGGCCTCGAGGCGGTGGCGCCCGCGGTCCCCGGCCTCGACGAAGTCGCCGGCGAGGACCACCGCGGCGTACGCGCCGACGTGTCGGTGGCGGGGCAGGCGCGAGCCGCCGGAGTAGTTGCGCAGGACGGTCACTTGCCCCGTCTACGTCCGAGCCGCGCGAGGATTTCCAGGAAGATGCGAAGTGGCTGGCGCTGCGAGGTGTCAGACACCTCGTAACTGCCAGGTGTCAACTGCCAGGTGTCAGACACCTCGTAACTTCGCTTCAGCGAGCGACCGGCTCCGGACCTCGCTGCCCCTGTCCGCTGGCGGCGACGGTTCCGTGCACCGGCGCCGTGGGTGCCCAGGTCGCCGGGCTCTGGATGTCCCTGCCGAAGATGCGAACCGTCCTCGACGGAATCTTCATCTGGATCCGTCCATCGACGTCGAATCGAAGGTCCACCTCGAGCCGGCCGCGAACGATTCGCCCCCGCCCCATGCGGAGCTGGGCATCCACGTGTCCGCGTGCGTCCGGCTGGGCGATGTCGAGCGCGCATGTCGCCCCTTCCGGAAACTCGAGTGCGCCGTCCTGGTCGGCTCGGACCTGCAGGGTGCAGCCATAGCCCCGAGCTTCGAGGCGAAGTGACAGACTTCCAGATGCGGACGCCCTGGAGAGGGTTGCGGTCATCTCGCCGGGATAGTCCTGAGCCGGGAAGGGCGAGATCGACACGTGCGCCGTCCCCGCGAGGTCGTACCTGCCAGCCAGGCCTCCTGGACCGGACGTGCTCGGGACGGGGGCGGCTCCGAGCATGGACAGCATGGTCACGAGCTGCAGGAAGGCGTGGCGGAACATCTCTCCCCGAGAGTCCGTTCGATGCACTGCGGGGTCAAGGTCCCCGGCCTGTACCTCCTCGCGAGGTGTCAGACACCTCGTAACGGACACCTCGTAACGGGATCACCTCTCGACCGGAGTCACGCGCTGTCTCGGGCCGGGCCTCCCCGCGCCCGCTTCGGCTGCGGCTCGCGGGCGCCCGCAGCGACGGGCTCGGGAGGGCGGGGCGCCTCCGCCGTGCTCGGATACGCCGCCGCGAGCGCGATGCCGAGCACCGTGGCTCCCACGCCCAGTGCCGCGTTCAGGTACGGCGGCGCCGTCAGCGCGATGCGGATCAGCACCGTCACCACTGCGTAGCCGGAGCTGCGGAACACGTGCTCGTAGCTGAAGCTGTGCCGGAGCGAGAGAAAGACGATGGTCAGGTCGGCGAACACCAGCACCGTGTAGAGCGTCTCGAAGAAGCTGTCGTACGCCGAGGCGCCCTCGTGCCGGAGCAATGCACCGCTGACGCCGTTCCCGGCGAGGATGAGGAAGATCAGGAGCACGACCAGCGCCACCGCTTCCTTCGAGGCGGCGAACAGCTCGGGCGTGTGCTCCGCGGTCTGCTCGTCCCCCTCGCGCTGCAGGCGGTAGAAGAGCCCGACCAGGGCGAACACGGCGACCGCCCCCGCGGCATCCGCGACCATCGGACCGACGAAGGGGCGAAGGACGTCCCAGCGGAGCGGCTCGGGCGCGTTGACCAGCTCCTTCAAGCTCTGGCGGAGGAGGATGAGGGAGAGGATCTCGAACTGTCGCCCGAGGGTGCGCCCTGGGCTCCCGGTGAGCCCGAACACGAGGCCCACGACCTCCACGACCAGGAGGAGGTTGAAGCCCAGGCGAACGGCGTGAAAGTGGTTCGAGGGAAGCCACGGGAAGGGCAGCACGCCCAGGCGCCGCAGCTCGATGAGGACGAGCGCCCCGACGAAGATGGCGATCAGCGCGGTCGCCACCAGGTGCTGAACGCGCCTGGACTCCCATCCCCGGTGGAGCCAGCGATACACGCGTCGGACGAGCGCCAGCGGCGCCGGGAGTGCCATTCGCGGGAACGTTGGCACGGGGTGGCGGGAGGCACGGCGGGCCCGACCGTTCCGTTACCCACTGGACGTCGGCCCCGGATCTCACGAATCTTCGCGCGTGACCCCCCGGGCCTCCACGCGGACGCGATCCCCGACACTCCAGACGCTCGAGCGCGCCGCGCGCGACCGGCTCGCACAGATCGACTGGTCGCAGCTGCCGGAGGTCCGGCGACAGGTGCTCGAGGCGCTCGGCCCGGTGCTCCACGGAGGGGACGCCGCGCGGCTGCTCACGGTGCTCCTGCGCTCGCATCCGGGGTGGGATGCGGCGCACCGCGCGGTCGCCGCCGAGGCGCTCTTCGGCGTCGCGCTCTGGCGTCGCCGCCTCGCTCACCATGCCGGCTCCTCGGCTCCGGGGCCTATGCTGACCGCGCTCCTCCGCGACGTCGCGCATCTGCCGGCGCACGCGATCCGCGCCTGGACCGGGGACGAGCTCCCAGAGCCGCGGCCAGCTCCCGACGACTGGCCGACGCGGTTCTCGTGGCCGGACGCGCTGGTGCCCGAGCTCGAGCACGCGCTCGGCCCCGAGGCGCCGCTCTTCGCCGCCGCCTGCAACGTGCCCGGACCGGTGACCGTGCGCGCAAACCGCCTGCGGCTCGATCGCGACGCGCTCGCCGAGCGCCTCCGCGCCGAGGGCGTCTCCAGTCACCCCGCGCGCCACGCTCACGACGCGCTCCACCTCGAGGGACGACCCAACGTCCTCGGCCTCTCCGCGCACCAGGAGGGCCTGTTCGAGGTGCAGGACGAGGGGAGTCAGCTCGCCGGGGCGCTCGTCGAGGCAGGGCCGGGGATGCGCATCCTCGACCTTTGCGCCGGGGCCGGGGGCAAGACGCTGCTGCTCGCCGCGGCGCTCCGGGGCGAGGGCAGGGTGGACGCGTACGACGTGGACCGGGAAGCGCTGGAGCGTCTGCGACACCGTGCCGAGCGCGCCGGAGCAGGGGCTACGGTCCGTGTCCTCCAGGAGCTGCCGCAGGAGACCTACGACGCGGTGCTGGTCGATGCGCCGTGCTCGGCGCTGGGGTCCATCCGGCGCGGCCCGGACGTCCGCTGGAGGACCGACGTCGCGACCTTCACCCGCTGGCCACCGCTCCAGCGCGCGCTCCTCGAGACGACGCTGGCCCGGGTCCGACCCGGTGGACGGATCGTCCACGTCACCTGCACGGTCCGGCCCGAGGAGAACGAGGACCTGGTCCGTGCCTTCCTCGAGGCGCATCCGGAGGTGAAGCAGGTCGAGGCAGCCGCCTCGGCGGACGTCCGTCGAGGGCCGGCGCTCTTCACCTCGCCGCACCGGCACGGAACGGACGCGTTCTACGGAGCGGTCCTCGGCCGCCGGTGAACCGGGCACGCCCTTCGCAAGGGAACGCCGGCATGCGAGCCATCACCATCCGTCAACCGTGAGCCGAGCTCATCGTCCGTGGCGAGAAGGACGTCGAGAACCGCAGCTGGAGGACCCACCATCGCGGGCTCCTGCTGATCCACGCCGGTGCACGCGCCGACGCGGCGTCCTTCGCCGGGCACGGCGTCGCCGAGGACGTCG
>CAZDSB010000098.1:0-4822 GCA_964507515.1 uncultured Myxococcaceae bacterium | reverse complement strand
TCAGCTCGTCGTCGTCGACGATGCGGCCCGCGTCGAGATCGACGAGCAGCATCTTGCCCGGCTGCAATCGCCATTTCTTGACGATCTTGGATTCGGGAATGTCGAGCACGCCGATCTCGGACGCCATCACGACGTAGTCGTCGTCGGTGATGAGCCAGCGCGCGGGGCGGAGGCCGTTTCGGTCCAGGGTGGCGCCGATCAGCGCGCCGTCGGTGAAGCCGATCGCCGCCGGGCCGTCCCAGGGCTCGAGGAGCGCGCTGGAGTACTCGTAGAAGGCGCGCCGGTTCTCGTCCATCGCGGCGTGTTTCTCCCAGGCCTCGGGGATCATCAGCATCATCGCGTGCGGCAGGCTGCGCCCGCCGAGGACGAGCAGCTCGAGCATGTTGTCGAACTGCGCCGAGTCGGACTGCTCGGGCTGCACGATGGGGAACAGCCGGTCGACGCTCCCGCCGAACTTGGCGGACGACAGCTGGCTGCGGCGGGCGTTGAGGTGGTTCCGGTTGCCCCGGAGGGTGTTGATCTCCCCGTTGTGGCCGATGAAGCGGAACGGCTGCGCGAGCTCCCAGGTGGGGAAGGTGTTGGTGCTGAAGCGCGAGTGGACCAGCGCGAGACCGCTCTGCACGTCCTCGTCCTGGAGGTCCTGGTAGAAGCTGGCCAGCTGCTCCGGGAGCATCAGACCTTTGTAAACGATGGTCTCGGAGCTGAGACTTGGGACGTGGAAGCGGTGCTCGGGGTCCAGGCCTTCGGCGCGGATGTGGTTCTCGACCAGCTTGCGGATGACGAACAGCTTCCGCTCGAAGGCCGAGGGCACGACGCGGCGCCGGGCGATGTAGATTTGCCGGAGCACGGGCATGGAGCGGCGCGCGAGCCAGCCGAGCCGCGAGGCGTCCACCGGGACGTCACGCCAGCCGAGGATCCGCTGTCCCTCGCGCGCAACCACTTCGGTGAAGACGCGCTCGCACGCGGCCCGCGCGGTGGGATCGGCGGGGAGGAAGACCTGGCCCACCGCGTAGCAGCGCGCCTCGGGCATCTCGAAGCCGAGGCGCACACCTTCCTTGCGGAAGAACGCGTCCGGGAGCTGGAGGAGGATGCCGGCGCCGTCGCCGGTCTGTGGATCCGCGCCGCATGCCGCGCGGTGAGACAGTCGCACCAGAATGTCCAGCCCCTGCTCGACGATGGACCGGGACTTCTCACCACGCAGGTGCGCGACGAAGCCCAGGCCGCATGCGTCGTGCTCCAGCGTGGGCTCGTACAGTCCGTGCCTCGAGGGCAGGGGCATCCATGACCTCCCGACCGACCGGTCTGCCGCAGGGCGGCAAACGCACAGCGTAAGGGAAGTGGCTGACGTGGCTCAAACGTGGGTGCACCTGCGATGGCACTGCGCGGCATGAGGCGGGCTTTCGAAGTGTCAAACACCTTCGAAAACAATGTTATCTCGGGCGCTTGGAACTCGCAGGCCGGCCAGGCGAACGGGTTCGCCGATCCGGGCGTGGCGATCGCTCGCTCGCTCGGGTGCGATCGCCCGGCGGGTCACTGACCGTCTGACCGGTCGGCTTGCCTGAGCGGATCTCGCCGGATCAGGCTCGGTTCCACGAGGTGTCCCGCGACGAGGTGTCTGACACCTCGCGAAGACACCTCACGAGCCGCGGCGTTCGCACGATCAGGCGCGACCACGCAGCTCGTCCGCGCGGCGCGTCAAGTCTGAAGCGTGAGCGCTCGCTCCCGGCGCGAACGCGTCGCAGCTCAGATGCTCAGCCGCAGCCCGACGCCGACGTCGAATATCGGCGCGTTCAGCGGACCGAAGATCGATCCCGACGGAACGCCGGTCACCCCGTCGACGGTCGAGAGATCCGTCCGGGGAAACCCGAGGCGAAACTCGCCACCGGTTCTGCCGAAGTGCCCGGCGACGTAGCTCTCGACGGACAGGTAGCTGAGCACGGTGATGACGAAGTCGAGGCGAGCGATGTAGCTCCCGTCGCTCAGGTTCCCGATGCCGGAGAGGATCCAGGTGCGCTTCTGCGCGGTCTCGAGCAGCGTCGCGCTGACCGCCAGGTAGTGCTTGCCGACATAGAACGGCTGGAACCCTCCGAGGATCAGAAGCGGCAGGTACTCGTCCCGCGAGTAGCTCGCCGAGTTGTAGAAGTACTCCGCGCCCAGGGTGATCGACTTGTTCCCCTCGAAGTTGATCGAGTAGGTCACGCCGCCCGCGGCCTGGACCACCGGCGTCGAACGCAGCGGGACGGTCACGCTCGCCGGCGTGTTAGCGGTGACCGTCGTGCCCGGCGGAATGCGCGGGTCCAGCCCGGTCACGTCGAGGGGCGTGCTGATGGTGAACGAGCGCGTCTCCGGGACGTCCAGGTGCTGCTTCCAGGCGACCTCGCCATAGACGTCGAGGTCGCCGATCGACATCGTCAGGTCCGCGCCGGCCCGCGCCGCTCGATTGCGCTGCACCAGCCCGTCGAGCCCAAATGCCCCGTTCTTGAACGAGAACTCTGCGCGCGCCGCGCCACCCACGTCGCGAAGCAGCGTGCCGGTGTCCGTCGGGTTCACCCCCGAGCCGCCGGGGTTCTCCACCGACGAGCTCCCCGAGTACCCGCCGCCGACGTTCTGGGTGGGCTCGAAGAGGGCCACCGCCGTGAAGTTCCAGCCGGCGCTCTCCCAGGGTATCTGCACGCGCGCCATCGTGACCCCAAGCCGGGCGTCGAAGAGCGCCAGCGGGTCGCGCGGCTGCGAGGCGAGAAAGTCGGTCGGCGAGAAGAAGCGGGCCACCCCCCACTTCACGTGCTGCCGGCCCACGGTGACGAACGCCGCGCGCGCGATGTCGAAGGACAGCCAGGCCTGGTCGAGCAGGACCGCGGGGTTGCTCGCCGTCGTCGTGGCCGGGATGCCGGGCAGCGCCGTTCCGCCCACCGTCGCGGAGAGGAACGGGTCGTAGGTCATCCGCCCGAGCACGAACGCCCGGACCCGATCCGTCGGCCGCGCGTCCAGGTAGACGTCCACCAGCGTGGGGACCGAGACCCGCGACTGGTTGAAGGGCTGGTCCTGCTGCACGGTGAGGAAGGCCCGCGTGTAGAAGAGGCCGCCGATCTTCAGCGGATCCTCCTTCACCCGTCCGGTGGCGAACGCGTCGGAGGAGGGCGCCTCGTCGAGCCCACGCGTCTCCTGGGCCGCGCTCGCCGCTGGACCGCTGCCCTTGCCCGGGCTGCCCGCGTCCGGCGCGGCGTCGAACATCGAGTCTTCGCTCGAGCGCCCGGGGGAGGCCCCGGCATCGGGCGAGCCGCCGAAGAGAGCGTTCTCGTCCGGCCGCTGGGCGAGGGCGGGAAGCGACAGCGCGAGAGCCGCCAGCGCCGCCCGCCAGGTCATCGGCTCTTCGACTCCAGCCAGGCCTTGGTGAAGATGTTGGCCTCGAGCGGTCTCAGGTCCACCGACTTCAGCACCACGATCGTGCTGTTGGCCTTCTCCACCTCGTCGTAGATGCGGATCTCGCCCGGGTACCAGACGTCCGCGCCCTTCGACTCGCTGAAGAGCTTCTTCCAGCTGGGATAGTAGAGCGTCCGCATCAGCCGGCCGGAGAGCGCGAACTCCTGCCGCTTGAGCACGTTTCCGGTCGCCTGATCCACCCACATCTTCAAGACCGGAAAGGCGACGTCCACTCCGGGCTTCACCTTCGAGTCGATGATCCAGGTGTCGAACGCGCCGAGCTTCGCCTCGCCGGTGAAGGTGGACTCGTACTCCTCGGCCAGCCGCGACTCGTCGAAGTCCGCGCGGCGACTGTCGGTGCCTGCGATGCGCTCGCGTTCGGTGCGGCGGTCCCACTTTCCGGTGGTGGGGTCGTAGCTCCAGAGGTTCTTGTCCAGCCGCAGGTAGCCCTTCCCGGCCTCGCCCTTCGGCTTGGTGAAGAGGATCATCAGCTTCTGGTCGGCGCTTCGCCGGTAGACGATGGCCTCCCGCGCGGTGTCGGTCTTGTCCTTCTCCTTCTGCTCCAGATACGCGAGCGAGCGGTAGTCGCCCGAGTTCCGCTGCCGGTCGTCGATGGTCTTCACCACCTCCGTGACCTCGCCCGGGGCGAGCGTCTTCGCCCGGGCCGCGTGCGGCGAAAGGGTGAGCCCCAGAAGGGCAAGGGCCAGCCAGGTGATCCCCGTCATCGTTCGTCTCATCCGACCCGGTGCATCGCCGTCACCGGCTGGAGCCGCGCGGCGAGGAAGGAGGGGAACAGCGCGATGAAGGTGGTGCAGCCGGCGATCAGGCCGATCGCGCCGGCCACCGTGCCAGGCCGCACGAGGAACCGGACCTCCTCACGCATGAGGAACAGCTGCATCGCCAGCGGCGCCTGGATGTGCGCCGCGTTCAGGCCTGCACAGACGAGCAACCCGAGTGCCGCTCCGAGCAGCGTCGCCGCGACCGAGAGGGTGAAGGCCTCGGTCATGAACATCGCGAGCACCCGCGCGCGCTGCATCCCGATCGCCCGCAACGTGCCGATCTCACGGGTGCGCTCGCGGATGGCGATCCACAGCGTGTTCATCAGCCCCACGGCGATGATCACGAGGAGGATCCCGATCAGCGTGTAGGAGAGCCAGGTGATCGCCGTGACGGTCCACTGGATGAAGGAGATCTCGTCCTCCCAGGTCGTGACGTCGAGCTTCTGGCCGGTCCAGCCCTCGCGATTGACCACCTGGAACTTGAACCAGAAGGCGCGCGGGTCGGGATCCATGATCTGGTAGCCCGCCGACGCGAGCGCGGTGCGGAGGCGCTCCTGGACCCGCGGGACGTCGCGCACGTCCTTGAGGTACAGGAACAGCGCGCCGGTGGCGTCCGCGTTCTC
>CAZDSB010000097.1:0-2605 GCA_964507515.1 uncultured Myxococcaceae bacterium | reverse complement strand
CGCGCATCTACATCTCCGGCTTCAGCGCCGGCGCGGTCTTCACGCTCTATCTCGGATGCAACGTCCCGCAGACGTTCGCCGGCATCGCGGTCGTCGCCGGGAGCGCCTCGCGCTTCGATACCCGCTGCTGCACCCAGCCGGTCTCGGGCATCTTCATCCACGGCGCGCGGGACGAGGCCTTCTCCCTCGCCGAGGGACGCGCCGCACGAGCAGGTGTCGCCGCCCGGGACCACTGCACCGCGACCACCACGCCCGACGGCCCGAACTGCTTCGCCTACGCCTGTCCGGCACCCTGGGCGGTGGACGGCTGCGAGTGGGACGGCGACCACGACATCCCCAGCTGGGGTGGCGCGGAGATCGCCCGCTTCTTCGAGCTCGGGCCGTAAGGAAGACGAACGTCCGTTCGGCGTCAGGCGGCGGGAGCCGTGGCCGGCCGCCCGTCGACGCGTGGCCACTCGGTCGGAACGCGTCGGCCGTCCGGGACGCGCGCCAGCAGCGTCGGCGTGCACCCCCGGGCCGCGAACGCTTTCTTCCAGGCCGCGAAGCTGCCTCCTGCGCGCCAGGCGTCCATCGCGGCCAGCCCCGCCTCGGGCCCGCACTGGGCCAGCATGTACTCGACCCACGCCCACCGCGCGGACGTGGGCCGGACCTCGGCCTTCCCCTGCAGTCCCCGGCGGAGCCGCTCGAGACGCCGGTCGATCTCCCGGATCCCCCCGAACGGCGAGCCGTCGAGCGGCGTGTGCCGCTTCGCCACGAAGGGGGACACCCCCAGCGCCACGGGCAGGTACCCCGCCAGCTCGCGGGTGAAGCGCACCAGCTCGTCCACGTCGTCGTCGGTCTCCAGCGGCAGCCCCACCATCGAGTAGACCTTGAGCCGCTCCATGCCCGCGGCCTGCGCGAACCGTGCGGCCTGCACCAGCTGCTCCTCGGAGTGCTTCCGGTCGACGAGGTCCCGCATCCGCTGGCTCGCCCCGTCGGAGGCCACGGTGAGCACGCGCGCCCCGCCTCGCCGCAGCGTGTCCACCAGCTCCCGGGTGAGCCGGTCCGCCCGGAGGGACGAGACGCCGACCTCGTGCCCCGAGTCCACCAGCGTGCGCAGCAGCTCGACGATGCGCGGGTGGTCGGTCACCGCCGCCCCCACCAGGCCCACGCGCCGGGCCGCCTCGGGCACCAGCTCCAGGACCCGCTCGGGGGGCACGGTCCGCATCCCCCCGTTGGTGGTCCTGCGCATCACGCAGTAGTGGCAGCCCCGGCTGCAGCCCCGCTCCGGCTCGACCAGGAACATCGAGGCGAGCTCGGTCCTCCGGGTGAGGATCTGCGACCGCGCCGGCAGCCGGTCGTCCGGGGCCCGGCTGACGTCGAGCGACGGCCCGCCCCGCCCTGGCACGCGGAAGCCGGGGGTCCGGCACAGCCGGTCCAGCAGCGCCTCGCGGTCCTGGGCGCCCTCCAGGGCCTCCAGGAGGCCGTGGATCAGCCCGTCGGCTTCCCCCTGGACCAGCACGTCCACGAAGGGCTCCAGGGGCTCGGGATTGGAGAAGGTGAGCGGCCCCCCAGCCACCACCAGGGGCCAGCGGGCACCCCGCTCCGCGGCCAGGACGGGCATGCCGGAGAGGCTCAGGACCTCCAAGAGCCCTGGCAGCTCGAGCTCGTAGGCCACCGAGAAGGCGAGGACCGGCAGCTCCCCCACGGGCGTGGCCGACTCGAGCGTGAAGAGCGGCGTCCGGCTCTCCCGGAAGGCTTCCACGTCGTCAGGCAGGAAGGCCCGCTCGGCAGCCGCGCCGGGGTGGGCGTGAATCTCCCGGTAGATGGACTGGTACCCGAGCGAGCTCATCCCGACGTGGTACGGGCTCGGGTAGCAGAGGGCCACGCGCAGCGGCGCCACCTTGTGCAGGGTGCCCTGCTCGTCGGCGAGCAGGACCTGGCGGTGCGCGAGGAGGTCCCGGGAGGTGGTCACGGCAGCCTCCAGGGCTAACCCGGGGCGCCTGCGCAGTCCACTGAGGGCCTCCGGCCCTTTGGAAAGACGAAGCCCCGGTGACCCACCAGGGGACCACCGGGGCTCGTCAGCTCAGAACGGAGAGCGTCTTACTGGACCGGCACCCAGCCGCTGTTGCTGGGGAACGCGTCCACGAAGAAGCAGAACCCCGTGTCCGGATCGCCCGAGGCGGCGGTCGCCCAGGCGTCCTTGTTGCAGTCGGTGTTGTACTTGGAGTTGATGCCCGAGGAGATCGGCTGCGCGAAGGGATCGCAGTCCTCCTTGGTGCCGCAGGTCACCGCCGGGATGATCGCCTGCATCGTGTACGGACGGGTGCAGGCGCCGTTCTTGTAGGCGACGTCACCCTTGAACTCCGTTCCCAGGTAGATGGCGGTGCTCAGGAACTGGAGGTTCGTGACCGCGTACGTCAGCGATCCGTCTCCCAGCACGTCCATGGTGGTGAGCGTCGGCACCGTGCAGAGGTCGCTTCCGTCCGGGAACTGCTCGCTGAAGTTTCCCTTCCCGTAGATGGTGGAGTTCGGGTCGGGCATGGGGTGGTTCGGATCGGCCGCGCCGGGCAGCGCCGACTGCGTCGAGAACGTGACGATGAGGCGGTTCTCGAACGGATCGAAT
>CAZDSB010000096.1:0-7602 GCA_964507515.1 uncultured Myxococcaceae bacterium | reverse complement strand
ACGATCTCGATCAGCGGCACGCCGGAGCGGTTCAGGTCCACCAGGCTCTCGCCGCCGCCCGGGTCGTGGACGTTCTTTCCCGCGTCCTCCTCGAGGTGGATCCGGAGGATGCGGATGCGCTTCGGACCCTCGTCGGTGTCGATCTCCAGACCGCCGTGCTCGCAGAGCGGCAGGTCGAACTGGCTGATCTGGTAGCCCTTCGGAAGGTCCGGATAGAAGTAGTTCTTCCGGGCCCAGATGCTGACCGGGTTGATGCGGCACTCGAGCGCCCGGCCCACCCGCACCGCGTACTCGACGACCTTCTCGTTGAGGACGGGGAGCACGCCGGGCATCCCGAGGCACACCGCGCAGGTGTGAGCGTTCGGCGGAGCACCGAACTCGGTCGAGCACCCGCAGAAGATCTTGCTCCGGGTCAGGAGCTGGGCGTGCACCTCGAGCCCGATGACCGGCTGGAAATCGGCGACGCTCATGCAGCCCTCAGGGGCGGCGCGCGCCGGTGGAAGTCATGCTCGCGCTCGAACGCCCGGCCGATGCGCAGCACCCGCGCCTCGTCCCAGGGCCGCCCGAGGATCTGCAGCCCGATGGGCAGGCTCGCCTTCGTGAAGCCGCAAGGCACGCTGAGCCCCGGCAGCCCCGCCAGGTTGCAGGGGAGCGTGAAGACGTCGTTCAGGTACATCGCCAGCGGGTCGCTGACCTTCTCGCCGATCCGGAACGCCGGCGTGGGCGAGGTGGGCGCGAGCACCGCGTCCACCGTCCGGAAGGCATCCGTGAAGTCCCGCTTGATGAGCGTCCGGACCTTCTGGGCCTTCAGGTAATAGGCGTCGTAGTACCCCGCGGAGAGCGCGTAGGTCCCGAGCATCACCCGCCGCTTCACCTCCAGGCCGAACCCCTTGTCTCGCGTCCTCCCGTACATCGCGAGGAGGTTGCCGGCGCCCTCGGCGCGGAGCCCGTAGCGCACGCCATCGTAGCGGGCGAGGTTGCTCGAGGCCTCCGCCGGGGCGACCAGGTAGTAGGTGGCCAGGGCGTACTTCGTGTGCGGCAGGGAGACCGGCACCAGCTCGGCGCCGAGCTTCTCCAGCGCGCGGGTCGCCGCCTCGACGGCGGCGCGGACCTCGGGGTCCATCCCGGGCAGCTCGAAGTACTCGCGGGGCAGGCCGAGCTTCATCCCCCGCACGCCCCCGTCGAGCTCGGCGAGGTAGTCCGGCGCCTTCATCGGAGCGGAGGTCGAGTCGCAGGGGTCGTGGACCGCGATGGTCTGGAGCAGCGCCGCGCAGTCGGGCACGTCCCGGGTCATCGGACCGACCTGGTCGAGCGAGCTCGCGAAGGCCACCACCCCGAAGCGCGAGACGCGCCCGTAGGTCGGCTTCAGGCCCACGATGCCGCTGAGCGCCGCGGGCTGGCGGATGGACCCGCCGGTGTCCGTGCCCAGCGCGCCGAACACCATCCGCGCGGCGACCGCCGCCGCCGACCCGCCCGAGCTTCCGCCAGGGCTGGTCTCGAGGTTCCAGGGGTTCCGGGTGGGGAAGAAGGACGAGTTCTCGGTGGAGCTGCCCATCGCGAACTCATCCATGTTCAGCTTGCCGAGAATGGGCGTCCCCGCCGCCCGGAGGAGCTTCACCACCGTGCCGTCGTAGGGGGCGACGAACGACTCGAGGATGCGCGACCCCGCGGTGGTGGGCAGCCCCTCGGTGAGGAAGAGGTCCTTCAGCCCGACCGGGACTCCGTCCAGCGGACCCGTGCGCCGTCCGTCCTTGCGCCTGCGATCCGCCGCCTCGGCCTGGGCGAGGGCTCCCTCTCGGTCCACCTTCAGGAAGGCCTTCACCTGGCCGTCGAGGCGGTCCACCCGCGACAGGCAGGCGCGCACCGCCTCCACGCTGGAGAGCTCGCCGGACCCGAGCTTCTTCCCCAGCTCGAGCATGGACAGTTCGGTCGGTTCCATCGGTGTCACTCGATGATGCGCGGGACCGCGAAGCTGGTCCCCACCTTCGCCGGCGCATTGCCCAGCGCCTTCTCGGGCGGGAAGGACGGGCGCACCTCGTCCACGCGCCAGGGCGCCACCTCTCCTGCCGCGTGCGACGTGGGCTCCACGGCGGAGGTGTCCACCTGCGAGAGCTCCGCCACCGCGTCGAGGATGGCGCTGAGCTGGGTCCGCATGAGCGCCTCCTCCTCCGCGGAGAGCGAGAGCCGGGCCAGCCTGGCCACGTGGCGTACCTCTTCCAGGGTGAGAGACATCGTCAGTCGTTCTTGAAGATGTTGAGCAGGGCGGCCACGACCGCGTGACGCTGCTCGGGCGAGCGAAGCTGCTTCTCGAAGTGGGCCAGCTCGCCCGCGTCGATCCACAGGCCCTTGCAGTTGAAGCACGTGTCGAGGTCCACCTCGCCGCGCTTCAGCGTGTGCAGGTCGAAGCCGCACTTGGGGCACTTCATGTAGTGCAGCGTGCGGAGAGCCTCTTTCTGCTGCTCGGCCATGACCTGCGCCTGCTGATAGGCCAGCTTCCGCTTCTTCTCGACGTCCTCGCGGGCGAAGTACTCGTCCTCTTCTCTCGAAGGCTTGTCCAGCATGGTTCTTCCCTTCTGCCCCGCTACTTGAGCGCGTTCAAGGCCTCTCGCGCCCGGGCCGCCTCCGCGCCTTCCGGAGCAGCCTCCAGATAGCGGCCGTACGCGTCCGCCGCCTGCGTGGGCTGGCCAACCTTGCGATAGGCCTCGCCCAGCCAGAATTCGGCGACCGAGTACCGGGAGTTGACCATCAGGGCGCGCCGGAACGCGGCGATCGCCGCGCGAGGGTCCCCGAGGTCGAGCTGCGCCCGCCCCTGCCCCACGTACGCCTCGGGCCGCGAGCCGTCGAGGGCGATCGCGCGGTCGTAGGCCTCGAGCGCCCCGCGGGCCCGCGCCTGGTCCCGCTCGCGGTCCGCCAGCGCCATCCACTCGTCGAAGGTGTGCGCCCGTGGCTCCGCGGCACGCGGCCGGGCGGCAGCCGCGGGGGGCGCCGGCTTGGTGGCGGCGACGGAGCGGGGGGGCGCCACGGCCTTCGCCGGGGGCTCGGCGGCGCCCCGCGGGGGTTCGGTGGTTCCCGCCGGGGGCGGAGCGCTCCCGCCGGTGCCGGCATCGACCGCGCCTTCCACCGGGGCGGCGCTTCCGACCCCGGCGTCGGCACGCCCCGCCATCCCGGTCACGAGCTCTTCCTTGGCGCGGCGCTCGCGCTCCCGCACCTCGGCCTCCGCGGCGTCGCGGGCCCTCTGCGACTCCTCGATGCGGGCCCGCTGGGCCTCCTGGCGCAGCTTCTCCTCCTGCGCCGGGACCCAGATCAGGAAATAGGCGCCGATGGCGGCGCCAGCCGCGAGCACGGCCAGGAACGTCGCCACCCAGGCTGCCTTGCTCTGGCGGGGCGGGGGGTCCCAGCCGTCCTCGTCCGCCACGCCCGGGTCCACGCCGAGCCCTGCCCGCCGGGTGAACTCCGGCTGGTCCGCCTCCTCGGACGTCTCGGACGCCCCGGGCGGCCCCGGCTCCAGCGGGCCGTCGGGCATCGGGAGGTCGTCGGGGGACGGGCGGGTCGCCTCCCGGATCTCCTCCAGCGAGAACGCCGACGGGGTGCCCGTGCGCGGCGTCTCGGCCCCGAGGGTCGACGACGGCGGAGGCGTCGACGGCGGAGGCGTCCTGGAGGCCCAGGGAGACGACTCGGCCGGGGGAGGGGTCCTCGCCTCGGAGCGCGAAGGGACCGGGTCGATCGGCGTCTCGAGCCGGATCGGCGTCGGGGTCGGGCCCGAGGGTGGAGCGCTGGCGGAGGCCCGGCGCTCGTTTCCCTCGAGCTCGTCCTCCAGCGCGGAGGGAGCCTCGTCGGGCAGCTCGGCCCGGCGGAGGCGCTCCTCCAGCAGATGGACCCGGTCCACCTCGTCGAGGAGGAGGAAGAAGGGCTGCAGCTCCGCGATGTCCCCGAGCCGCTTCCAGTGGTCCCCGTGGAGGCTGATCTCGTCGTCGCGGCCAAACTTCCGCTCGACGATCCACTTCTGCATCGAGGTCAGCTCACGGAAGGCGATGACCCGGCCGCTCGGGCTCCGCACCCGCCAGGCCGGCTTGTCCACCACCGGCGGGGGGACGGCGCCGGACTCCCCACCCGCGCCGACCGCCTCGGTCATGAGGAGGACCTTCTTCCGGACGCGGAAGACGTGGCCGCAGGTGGTGCAGCGCACGGTCGTCCCCGCCTCGGAGACCCGAGCATCGTCGAGCTCGTAGAGCGTCTTGCACCGCTCGCAGCGGACGTCCATGCCCTGGAGCAACCGTGCATGGCACAGGGCTGGAAAATTGACCACCCCCGGCCCTGGCTCGACAGTCGACCGTTGCTGCAGGTCGCAACAGGTCGGCCCCCTCGGGGGCGAGGGAGCGGTACGTCATGGCGGCCAGGCGGGCCCGTCCGGAGAAGAAGATCCTGTCGAAGCAGGAGGTCGCCTCGCGCAAGAAGGCGCTCGCCGTCCGGCGCGTCGAAGGCACGGGGGTGGGTCACCGCGCACTCCTGGGTGTCGGCATCCTCGCCCTGTCGTCCCTGGCGCTGGTTGCCCTCCTGACAGAGCCCGGTCCCCTGGCGCCTCGCACGGCGCACAACGGGGCCGGGCCGGTGGGGCACGCGCTCGCGGCGCTGCTGGGCGGCTTCCTCGGCATCACGGCGCCGGCCATTCCGCTGGCCGGGGTCTACGCGTCGGGCGTGCTCCTCGTGGGCAGACGCGAGAAGCGTCGCTGGCCGCAGGTCCTCGCGGCGGTGGTGCTGCTGGTGGCCAGCTGCGTGCTGGTCCAGCTCGGCCTCGGCACGCCGGGCCTCCATGCGCGCAACCCGCCCGGCGGCGCGCTCGGCGTGGCCGTCTCGGCGTGGCTCGTGGATCTGTTCGAGGTCCTGGGGACGGTCATCGTGGTCTCCGCGGTGGCGTTCGCGGCGATGCTGGTCGCGACGCAGTTTGCGCTGCTCCGGGCGGTCGCGGCCCTCGGCCATGTGCTCGGCGAGCTCGCGGGCAAGGCCCGTGGCGCGCTGGTGGTCCTGTGGGCGGCGCAGAAGAAGTCCTGGGCGTCCAGGGTGGAGTCTCGCGCCGCCTCGAAGCTGGAAGAGGCGGCGTTCCTCGCGCAGCTGGAGGCGGACGAGGAGGAGCTCACCCAGGCCGAGGCCGAGGCGCTCGAGGCGGAGGCCGTGGCCGAGGAGGCGATGCGCCTGGCCCGCGAGTCCGAGAGCAAGGCGCTCGAGCGGACGAAGGAGCCGGCAGCCGCGCTCCCGCCCGGCGCCGACCCGGCGTGGACCCGCGAGCTCGGGCTCGCCGCGGCTGCCGCGCCGGAGGCACCGCGCCGGCGGAGGAAGGGTGATCAGCAGCCGGAGATCGTCACCCCGCCGCTGCCGACCGTCACCGCGGCTGCCGCCGTCGCTTCGAGCCTCGCGATCGCCGCGACTCCGCTGGCCGAGGCCCTGGAGCCTGCCGGGGCGGCGATCGTCCCCGCCCCGGCACGCGCGCCGCTCATCGTCGAGCCGAAGGCGCCGCCGAAGCCGAGCGCGACCAAGCACAAGGAGCAGAACCAGTTCGAGTTCGTGGGCGGGCGGACGCAGTTCACTCCCCCACCGCTCGAGGTGCTCGACTTCGACCGGCCCGAGCGGAGCGCGCTGGACAAGGAGGTCTTCCTCAGCACCGCAGAGAAGCTGCGGGCGAAGCTGGCGGACTTCGGCATCGTGGGCGAGGTGGTGGAGATCCGCCCGGGCCCGGTGGTCACCATGTACGAGTTCCTGCCCGGGCCCGGGATCAAGGTCTCGAAGATCGCCTCGCTCGCCGACGACCTGGCGATGGCGATGGAGGCGATGCGGGTGCGCATCGTGGCCCCCATCCCCGGCAAGGGCGTGGTGGGCATCGAGGTGCCGAACCGCGACCGCGAGACGGTGTTCCTCAAGGAGATCGTCGAGCAGGACGTCTTCCAGCGCTCGAGCAGCAAGCTGACCATGGCACTGGGCAAGGACATCGAGGGCATGCCCTACGTCCTCGACCTGGCGAAGGCGCCGCACGTGCTCGCGGCGGGCACCACCGGGTCCGGGAAATCGGTGGCCGTGAACTCGATGGTGATGAGCATCCTCCTCAAGGCCACGCCCGAGGAGGTTCGCTTCATCATGGTGGACCCGAAGATGCTCGAGCTGAGCGTCTACGAGGGCATCCCGCACCTGCTCCTGCCGGTGGTCACGGATCCGAAGAAGGCGGCCCTGGCGCTCCGCTGGGCAGTCGAGGAGATGGAGCGACGCTACCAGCTGCTCTCCGAGGCCGGGGTGCGGAACATCGCCGGCTACAACAAGCTGGTCGAGAGCGCCAAGGGCGACGCCCGGGTGCTGCTGGAGCGGAAGCGCGAGGCTCCGAAACCGAAGAAGGCGTCGCTCCTGGTCGTGGACGTCGGCGAGGGCGAGTCGGAGGAGGAGGCGCTGGCGCGAGCGAAGGAGGAGGACTCGCTCGGCGTGCCGTCACCCCTCGCGGCTGCGGAGGATCCGCGGACCCGCCTGGAGGACGAGCTGGACGTCACGACCGAGGCCGAGAAGGTCGCCGGCCCGGCGCCCGAGGAGAAGCCGAGGGAGCTGAAGAAGCTCCCCTTCATCGTGGTGATCATCGACGAGCTCGCGGATCTGATGATGGTGGCGAGCCGCGAGGTGGAGACCTACATCGCGCGACTGGCGCAGATGGCGCGCGCGGCCGGCATCCATCTGCTCGTCGCCACCCAGCGCCCCTCGACCGACGTCGTAACCGGCGTCATCAAGGCGAACTTTCCCACCCGGGTGAGCTTCATGCTCCGGACCAAGCCGGACTCGATGACCATCCTCGGGACGGTGGGTGCCGAGGCGCTGCTCGGGATGGGCGACATGCTGATCATGCCGCCCACCAGCGCCAACCTGGTGCGCGTGCACGGTGCGTTCGTGAGCGAGCAGGAGATCAAGCGCGCCGTGGACCACCTCAAGGCGCAGGGCAAACCGGTCTACGACGAGAGCATCCTCCGGGCGCGGGAAGAGGACCTGGCGGACACGGGAGCCGACGACGAGCTGAGCGACGAGCTCTACGACCAGGCGCTGGCGGTGGTGAGCGAGATGCGCCAGGTGAGCATCTCGATGCTCCAGCGGAAGATGCGCATCGGGTACAACCGCGCGGCGCGGATGATCGAGCGCATGGAGCGGGACGGCGTGGTGGGGCCTGCGGACGGGGCGAAGCCACGCGAGGTGCTGCTCCGCCCGCTCGGCGAGATGCCCGGCGCCGGCGCGGCCTGATCGGCGCGAGCGGAACGCCCTTGTGCGTTCGGTCCGAGGACGCGGACGCCAGCGCCGACCGAACGTTCTCCGTCGCGCAGTCCGACCTCGCGGACGCCGACGCCGAGCCCGGAGAGACCTCCGCCGCCGAGCTACCGCCGAGCGCTCACTCGCCCAGGCCGGCGCGAGCCGAAGGCGCCTCGTGGCGCTCGGAGTCCTCGTTGGCGCCCGAGCTGTCCCGCGCCCAGTGCTCGACGATCTCCGCGAGCACGCCCGAAGGAGTCGCGCCGCGGCGCCTCGCTTCCTCTTCCACTCGCCTCACCGCGTCCGCCGCGATGTAGAGCCGACCCCAGGCGAGGATTC
>CAZDSB010000095.1:0-14742 GCA_964507515.1 uncultured Myxococcaceae bacterium | reverse complement strand
TCCATCGTGATCTTCGACGGCGGGGCCACGATGGACAACAAGACCTCGCAGGTCCAGGTTCCGCTGGAAGGGTTCTTCGAGGCCTCGCGCATGTCGCCCCTGGCGCGGCTGACGTTCCTGATCGCCGACGGGCAGTCGAACAAGAGCGAGCGGGTCCAGATCCGCAGCACTGCTTCCACGTCCGACAACACGCTCGTCGCGACCAACCCCTTCCGGGCGAACACCGGCTTCGAGGCGGTCACCTTCGAGAACGCTCCGCTCGAGGCTGGCGCGATGAAGGCCACCGTGACCATCGACCCCGGCAAGAAGGGATGCTTCGACTGCCTGAGCCTCGGCGTGGTGGTGATGAGTGCCGTTGCCCAGGATCGCGACGGCGACGGCCTCCTCGACGTCTGGGAGTCGAAGGCGGAGTGGAGCAACAAGCCGAGTCGTCTCGCGAACGTGTACCCGGCGTGGCCGCTGGCGGATCCGACCGGAGCGGCGCTGCCCGACCTCGGGGCGATGGGCGCGAACCCCGACGTGCAGGACGTCTTCGTCCAGCTCGACTACCTGAAGGGCTCGGACGGGCACACGCACCGTCCAGATCCGAGCGCGCTCGGTTCGGTCGCGACTGCGCTGCACAATGCAGCGCCTCGTCCGAGCAACTCCTGCACGTCGACCAACCCGGGCGACTGCCCCATCAACGTGCACTTCGACGTCGGGCCTCTGGCGAGCTCGTTCAGCGGGACGCTGTGCACCGCCGGCGGCAGCTGCCCCATCATCGCCGGTGCACTCGGGAAGGGTGGAAACGAGATTCCCGAGGTCCAGTGTGATGCCACCGGCCACACGCCGTCCGGCGAGGCCTGTGCCTTCCCCGGCTTCGCCGGTGTGGTGGGCTGGAAGAGCGGCTTCCGTGCCTACCGGGACGGGCTCATCGACCGCACCGGGACCGGGGTGGACTGCGGGGCCAATCCGGACGGCTGCGAGCCGCGCATGCCCAGAACCCGGAAGGACATCTTCCACTACGTGCTCTTCGCCCACGCGCTGGGCTACGGCTCACCCAGCAATCCGCTCGTGCCGCGGAAGAACTCCGGCATCGCGGATTCGGGCGGCGGGGATCTCATGGTGACCCTCGGTCTGTGGGACCCTCAGAACGGTACTCCCTTCGTGCAGGGCTCCACGCTGCTCCACGAGCTTGGCCACAACCTCGGTCTCAGGCACGGGGGCGTGGTGCCGTCGGGGGCGATCGAGGCGAACTGCAAGCCCAACTACCAGAGCGTGATGAACTACCTCTTCCAGGTGCGCGGGCTGCTCCTTCCCTCGAACGTCCCGACGATCGACCTCTCGCGGCAGACGCTGCCCTCGCTCCTCGAGAGCTCCCTCTCGGAGACCGGCGGCCTCGGGATGGCCACCACCTACCTCCCGAGCTGGTACGCACCCAACGATCCGAACAGCGTCAACGGCGTGCTCGGAACCTCGCCGGCGGACCGCTTCTGCGACGGGACCCTCGTCCCGAACGGTGGCCCGAGCTACGTCCGGATCGACGGGAACAGCACCGCCGGCTCGCCGCTCGACTGGAACGGCGATGGCGCCATCCAGGCCGGGCTCGACTCGCAGGACGCCAACTTCGACAACAGCGCCGCGCCGGAGACGTTCACCGGGGCGAACGACTACTTCACGATGGACCTCCGGCAGGTCGGAGCACGGCGCGCCATCGGAAGCGAGGCGCTCAGCTACAGCGTGGTCGATCCGGTGTCCGGGATCGCACCGGTTCCTCCGGCCCCCGCGATCGGCGGCGGGCTCTCGCTGGACAGCGGCTTCGGCGACCTGGGCTTCGGAGACCTCGGCTTCGGAGACCTGGGGTTTGGCGACCTGGGCTTCGGGGACCTCGGCTTCGGAGACCTGGGGTTCGGCGACCTTGGCTTCGGGGACCTCGGCTTCGGCGACCTCGGAATCCCGTTCGACGAGAAGCTCGGGCCGGGTGACCTCACCCTCGAGACGGCGGTGAGCACCAGCGGCGGCGGGGCTCCGAACGGGCTGACGGCGTCGCTGCAGGCGAGCACGAGCAGCAGCAGCCGGGACCGTCACCACCACGACGACGACTGCGACCACAGCAGCGTTCTGCTCCGGTGGAACGCTCCGAACGTCGGCTCGCCCATCTCGTACCAGGTGTTCCGGATCCGTGGCGCGATCGTGACCCCGAAGACGCTCCAGGGGCGTCAGCTGGTGGCGACGGTTCCCGGCGACACCACGACCGTCACCGACACCAGCAAGCTCGGAGACGGAGATCACGACCAGGACGACGTCTTCACCTGGTTCGTCGTGGCCACCCTGCCGAAGCCGGACTGCACGCCGAGCCGGTACGACAGCTGCACGCGGCAGAGCAGTCCCACCAACTTCGTGACCCTCCAGCTCTGAGTCGCTAGGGGGTCCGCGCTCCACGCGCCGAGATCCGCTTCCGGACCTCGGGGAGCAGCGCGTCCTCGCCGGCGGCGCCGCGGCGGTCCAGGTAGCGCTGGTACGCCTCGGCGAAGCCGGCGGTGCCGAGGCCCTCCCGGACCCTGCCCTGGACGTAGTCGAGCATCGGCGTCATCCCGAAGGTGGGCTCCTCGTCGAGGAAGAGCGCGAGCGCCTCGCCTCGCCGGGCGAAGCAGCGGTCGAGCTCCGAGTCCGCCTGCGCGAAGGCGCCCGCGTCCAGGTACGCCCGGGCCAGCTCGAACCGGCCGATCCAGGTGTCGAGCAGCCCACTCGCCTCGCCGAGGAGCGAGATGGCCCGCCGCGGGTCGCCGGCCGTCAGCGCCAGCTCGGCCTCGAGCACCTTGGCGTGCGCCCGGGGCTCGGCGGGCAGCTCGTTGGACAGCGCCGCGGAGATGGAGCGCGCCGCCTCCGTCTCCCCGGTGAGCGCGTAGATGCGGCCCGCCAGGAAGCGGACCTTCATCGTCTCGCTCTCGCCGGTGGCTCGGCCCGCGGCGGCGATGGCCGCGGCGTTCCGTCCGCGGGAGAGCTCGGCATAGGCGATGGCCACCTGCTTGGCGGCTGCCCGGTCTGGGTTGCCCGCGGCGCGGTCCGCCGCGGCCCCGGCCTCCAGGATGCGGATCGCCTCGGCGTAGCGGCCGGAGTAGATGGCGAGGTCTCCCAGGCCCGAGGCTGCGAAGGAGGCGCCGACCGGGCTCGCCTTCCCCAGCGCCTCCCAGGTCTTCCGCGCCTCATCGAGGCGTCCCAGCCCGAGCTGGGCGAACGCCAGCGGCAGGTTCCCGAGCGGGCTCATCTGCTGCGCGCGCAGGGCCTCGGTCTGGGCGGTGGTGAAGTCGGTGGCGTAGGCCGCGTAGAGCGCGAGGTTGACCCGGTACAGCGCGCGGTTGGGGAGGATGGTCACCACCTCCCGCATCTCGTCGAGCGCCTGTGGCATCTCCCGCAGCCGGGTGAGGCAGAGCGCCCGGTTGTTGTGCGCGGCGGCGTCCGACTTGTACCGCGACACCAGCGCTCCGTACTCCTTCACGCACGAGGGGTAGTCGGCGGTGAGGTAGTAGTAGAGGCCGCGGGCCCGGAAGCGCTCGCGCTCGGTCATCCGGTCCACGTGGCGGACTGCCTCGGTGATGTCCTTCTGCGCCTCCTGCTGCTTGCCGAGGTTCGCCGAGGCGATCGCCCGGCCTGCGTAGGCGAGGCCGAAGGCCGGGTCGCGCTCCACGGCGCGCTGGAAGCTGGCCCGGGCCGCCTCGAACTGGCTCGAGGAGAGCGCCTCCATCGCGACCGCATAGTCGTGCACCACGTCCAGCGAGGTGGCGGTGAGGGTGTCCATCGCGAAGCGCTGCTCCGAGTCCGACGACTCGTCGCCCAGCCGCTGGCGGATCTCGTCCGAGAGGCGGCCCACCGCTGCCAGAACGCCGTCCCGGGACGAGGCCTCCCGCTCGGCGCGCGCGACGACCTTTCCTGTGACCGCCTGCCGCGCGGTGGCCCGGAGACGGTAGCCCTGATCGGCCTTGTCGATGCTGCCGGCGACCACCACCCCGAGCCCTTGCTTCACCGCGAGCTCGTTGGCCGCGCGCTCGTCGAACGGGTCCTGCGGGTCCACGTTCAGGGCCCGGCGAACGTCGCTGTGGGCGTAGGCGGTGATGAACGGCGCGCTCTCCAGAGACAGCTTGATGACCGGCTCGAGCGTGCGGTCGAGCCCCGTGTCCCCCGTGCCGTTCGCGAAGTCGCTGATCACCACGCTCACCGGCGCGTGGGCGACCGGCGTCGGTTTGGGCCGGTTGTACCACCAGGCAACGGCGATGGTGCCGAGCACGACCACCGCGGCCACCGAGACCCGATTCACACCCACCGTCCGGCGCGTCCGCAGCAGACGGCCCTCGTCGTCCAGGCGCGCGAGCGCCTCGGCGAGCTCGACCGAGCTGCGGTAGCGCCGGGACGGGGTCGGGTCGGTGCAGCGGGCGATGATCTGGTCGAGGGCCTCACTCACCTCGGGGATCTCTCCGTGGAGCGGCACCGGCGGTCGGTCCCCGCGGGCCTTCAGCTCGTCGAGCGCGCTCGGCGAGCGCGTCTGCCGGATGCGCCCGCTCAGCATGTCGTGGAGCATCAGCCCCAGGGCGTACACGTCCGCGCGCTGATCCACCTGCTCGCCCCGGGCCTGCTCCGGCGGCATGTACTCCAGCGTGCCCACCATCGAGCCCGCCTGGGTGACGTTGGCGTGGTGCAGGTCCAGCGGGCTGGGCGAGGGGAGCGCGACGGCCGAGCCTCCGTCGGCGTCGGGCGAGCCGAGGAGGCGAGCGATGCCGAAGTCGGTGATCAGCGCCTCGTCGCCCGAGCCCACCATCACGTTGGCCGGCTTGAGATCGCGATGCACCACGCCGGCGGCGTGCGCGGCGACCAGGCCCGCGCAGATCCGTCGTGCGAGCCGCAGCGCCCGCTTGACGGGGAGCCGCCCCTCGCGCGCCAGCAGCGACGCGAGGTCGGTCCCGTCCACGTAGGACATGGTGATGTACTTGAGGCCCTCGATCTCTCCCAGGTCGTGGATGCGCACCACGTTCTGGTGGGAGACCAGCCGCGCCAGGAGCAGCTCGCGCTTGAACCTGCGCTGGATCTCCGCCGCGGCGGCCGGGTCACCGATGATGTCGGGGCGGATGAGCTTGATCGCGACGTCGATGCCCAGCTCGGTGTCCCACGCCTGGTAGACCGCACCCATCCCGCCGAGGCCGAGAAGCCGCTTGATGTGGTAGCGGCGTCCGAAGGACATGCCCGGCACGAGGGGGCCCAGCGCCACCCCGCCCCCGGGCGTGTGGACGGCCCCATGGGGGAGTGGCTGCTGGCGCCCGGGCGTCGGGCCCTCGGGCGCGAGCGTCACGGCAGTCCACGACACGGGCGGAAGATTCACCGTGCTGCAGGACGGACATCTCGCGGACAGCGGAAGTAGGCTGGCGCCGCACTGGTGACAGACGGCGCTCATCCCTCTCGTGTCTCGCGCCTCCGTCGCATGGAGCGGCTCATGATCGCGAGGGACGCTACTACCACCGGGCCCCCGGCGCACCGGCGCCGTGAGGGCGAGCGGCCGAGCTGCGCTCCTCGTCGGCCGGGTCCAGGTCAGGCCTCGGCGAGCGCCTTCAGGACATCCGCTCCGTAGAGGCGAGCACGCTTCTCTCCCAGGTACGGCACCCGCGCGAGGGCCTCGAGGTCTGCCGGGGGCGCTGCGGCGAGCTGCTCCACGAGGGGATTGGGAAGGACGACGCTCGGCGTCACCCCGCGCTCGGCCGCCCTGGCCGCGCGGAGCTCCTTGAGCGCCTCCTCGCGCCGGCGTCGGCCCGGGTCGCGGGCCGGGGCGGCCGGGACCGGCAGCTCGCCGCGCTCGGCCGCCGCTCGGAGACCGGCGAGCAGGGACAGCACCTCGTCCCCGTGCTCGCGAACCACCTGCCCCCGGACCCCGGGCGTGCGCGAGAGCGACTTCTTGTCCTTCGGCGGCCGGGTCACCATCTCCTGGATGGCGGCGTTGGAAAGCATCCTCCCCATCGGCACGTCGGACGCCTCGGCCCAGTGCAACCGCAGCGCGTGGAGGCGAGCGCCGGCCGCGAGCTGGAAGGCCTGGTCTGCAGGAGGAAGCGTGCGCGCGATCTTCATCGTGAAGGGCGCGACCGCCGGCCGTGCCGCGGCCTCGTCGGTGAGCCGCTCACAGTCGAGCTGCACCTCCTCCACGATGTCCGCTGCCACCACTGCCGCGCTCACCAGCCGTCCGAGCTCGGTGAGGTACCGCACGTCGTCCGCGATGTAGCGACGCATCTCCGGCGGCAGGGGCCGCAGCGAGAAGTCGGACTGCTGGTGGGCCTTGTCCAGCGTCACCCCCAGCCGCTCGGCCACGAGATCTGCCAGCCCCACCTTCGGCCAGCCGAGGAGCGTCGCGGCCCGATGGGTGTCGAACAGACCGCGGACCCGCACCCCCGCCTCGGCGAGGAACTGGAGGTCTCCCTGCGACGCGTGGAACACCTTCGTCCGGGCGGGGTCCCCGAACAGGCCCGCGACCGAGGAGGCCTCCACCCCGGGGACCAGGGTGTCAAGGAGCCAGATGTCCTGGTCCGTCCCGATCTGAAGGAAGCAGAGCCGAGCGCGGAACGCGTGCATCGCGTCGGCCTCGAGGTCCACCGCGAAGAGTCGCTCCGCCTCGAGGGCCCGCAGGACGGCGGAGGTCCCGGCCGGGTCGGTCACATCGTGAATGGGCTGGCTGAAGGGTGCCACGAAGGGTCGTCTTTTACAGCGGAGGTCCGTAGGATGCCGCCCGCCTTGGATACGGAATCACGCCTGGAGAAGAGTCTGCTCGGTCACGTGGGCCGGGCCATCGCCGAATTCGGCCTGATCGCCGAGGGCGATCGGATCATGGTCGGGGTCTCCGGAGGCAAGGATTCTCACACCCTGCTGGAGCTCCTCCGCATCCTCCAGCGTCGGTCGCCGGTGCGGTTCGAGCTGCTCGCGGTCACGCTCGACCAGGGGCACCCCGGCTTCCCCGGCCAGCAGCTGGTCGACCACTTCGCCAGGGAAGGTGTGCCCTTCCGCCTGCTGCGCGAGGACACCTACTCCGTCGTCCTGGAGCGGACGCCTCCCGGAAAGACGATGTGTACCGTCTGCTCGCGCCTGCGGCGGGGAATCCTCTACAGCGCGGCGGTGGACCTGGGCTGCAACAAGATCGCGCTCGGGCACCACCGGGACGACTCGGCCGAGACGCTGCTCCTGAACCTCTTCTTCGCGGGCACGCTCCGGGGGATGCCTCCCATCCTCCGCTCCGACGACGGGCGCAACACCGTCATCCGGCCGCTGATCTACGCGCCCGAGGCGGAGATCGCCGAGTACGCCGCGCTCCGGCGCTTCCCCATCATCCCCTGCGACCTCTGCGGCACCCAGGAGCAGCTGCAGCGCAAGCGGATGAAGCGCCTGCTCGACGAGCTCGAGCGGGACATCCCCCACGTCCGCAGCAGCGTGCTCTCGGCGATGGGCAACGTCCGGCCCTCGCACCTCGCCGACCGGGAGCTGTTCGACTTCGCGGCCCTCGCCACCCCGCAGCACAAGGAGCGCGACGCAGCATGAAGGCCGAGACCGACGCCACCACCCGGGCCGATCGCAACGCCGCCCTGGTCGAGGTGATGCTCCTCGCCGCGATGGCGGACGGGGAGCTCACCGAGGCCTCGATCCAGACCCTGCTGCGTCGGGTGCTCGAGCGCCCCGAGTTCGACGGCACCAACCCGGACGAGATCAGCGCGCTGGTGGAGAAGAGCGTGAAGCGGCTGGCGGCCCAGTCCAGCCTGGAGTCCATCCTCCAGCGCCTGCGGGACCGGCTGCCGACCCACCAGAACCGGCTGCTCGCCTTCGGTCTCGCGGCCTCCATCGCCTTCGCCGACCAGCGGGCTAGCCGCGCGGAGCTCGGTCTCCTCAAGACGTTCCAGGCCGCGCTCGGCATCTCCGAGGACGAGGTCGCCGAGCTGGTGGACATCGTGGAGTCCGGCCGCTCGCTGAACGACGTCCTCGGCGAGCCGCTGGAGCGCCTCTACGCCGAGGTGATGGTCCTGGTGACCGCCGCGGACGGCAAGGTGAAGCCCGCCGAGTCCCGCGCACTGGTCGAGTCGCTCGCCTCGGACCCGCTGTTCCAGGAGATCGACGCCTCCCGGGCGCAGTCGTACATGAGCGCAGCGGTCCAGGCCCTCGCCGATCAGGGCCTCCCCGAGCGGCTACGTGTCCTCGCCCACGGGCTCACGACGCATCCCCAGCGCGTCCGCGCCTTCGGACTCGCGGTGCGCATCGCGCAGTCCTCCGGGAAGCCCTCCGCCGCCGAGCTCCGTGTCCTGGACATGCTGCAGGCCACCTTCGGTCTGGCGGACGACGAGGTGGCCCGGCTCCGCGCCGAGGGCACGTAGCTCGAGGAGGACCGCACGTGACCGCTCCGCGCAGCGCCTTCCGGTTCGGGTTGCCGTCCTCGCTCCCGGTCGCACCCGCGCCGGGGGCCACCGCCCGGCTCACCCGGGTCCTCTCCGCCATCGTTGGCCGGGAGGTCGCGCTCGCGCAGCTGCCCGACTACGACGCCCTCACCGACGCGATCCGCCGCGGCGAGGTGGACGCGGCCTGGGCCCCTCCGCTGGTGGCCGCGCGCGCCGAGGCGCTCGGCGCCCGCATCCTGGCGCGCCCTCTCCGGCGGGGCTCGGTGCGCTCGCGCTCGGCGCTCCTGGTCCGCACCGACTCGCCGCTCCAGCTCGAGACGCTTCCGGGTACCACCGCCGCATGGGTGGACCGGGCCTCGCTCGCGGGGCACCTCCTGCCGATGGCGTGGCTGCGGGAGCGCGGCGTGGAGACCGGCAAGCTCTTCGGCCAGCAGCTCTTCCTCGGGAGCTACCAGGCCTGCATCGAGGCGCTGCTCGATGGTCAGGCCGAGGTCGCGCCGCTCTTCGCCCCACCCGAAGGGCACGACCTGCGCCAGGCGGTCGAGGAGGTTGCGCCGGGCCGCGCGGCGGACCTGCGGGTGCTGGCGTGCACGATGCCGGCGCTGCACGACGCGTGGCTCGTCGGGCCCCAGGTCCTGCTCCCGGACGCGCTCCGGCTCGAGCGCGGGCTCCTCTCGATGCGCGAGCTCCCCGAGGGAACGGCGCTCCTCCGTGACGTGCTCCGCGCCGAGCGGCTGGAGCGCGCGCCCGAGCTCGGTCACCGCGAGCTCTTCGGCCGCAACCTCGCGGAGGTGACGCTTCCGTTCCGGGTGGAGGCGTCCGCTTGACCACGATGCGCCCATCTCCCAACGGGCAGCGGCTACGCTCCTGGGCGGTCCCCAGCCTGATGGTGGGCGGCGTCGCCACGCTGGTGGACGTGGGCGTGCTGCTGGCCGCGCTTCGCTGGCTCCACGCCTCCACCGCGAAGGCCGCGATGCTGGGCGTCGCCGTGGGGAGCACCGTCGCCTTCCTCGGCAACCGCCGCTTCGCGTTCCGCAGCTCGGCCCGCGCCTGGCTCCCCGAGGCGCTGCGCTTCCTCCTCGGCGCGCTCGCGGGGATGAGCGTGCACGCGATGCTGGTCCGGACACTCGCGGACCGCCTCGGCGTCCCGGTGGTGCTAGCGAAGCTCGCCTCCGACGTCTGCGTCTTCACCTTCGGGCAGCTGCTGCTCCTGCGCTTCTTCGTCTTCCCCGCGCGGCGAAAGCTCGAGGCGGTGGCCCGCGCCCGTGCGCCGCGCTGGGACGCGGCGGATCCGTCGGCCGACGCACCGATCTTCCGCGTGGGCTGAGCGGCGGACCGCGCACGCCCTAGGAGAGGCTGGGCCCCGGCTCCGGGGTCAGATCACCGCCGGACGGCAGCAGCAGGATCGCGAGCGCGCGGGCCTGGAGCTCGGTGTGGCACCGGTATTCCTGGACCTTGCCGTTCTTCTCGACGCGGAGGATCCACATGTCCTCCTCCTGCCGGACGGCCGGGAGATCGGGCTGATCAGGGGTGGGTTCCATTCGCGCCACCAGGAGTCCAAGCAGGGGTCATGCCGATCGGACCGGGGCCGGGGCCCCCGGGAAGACGCCAGGTTGCACGACCCCCCGACCGTTCAGGAAATGGCAGTCTGCAGACGCTGCTATGCAAACTTTGCAGCGTCGCCGATTTCGGACCACTCCCAGGCGCTCCGGTATCCGCCCAGGGCCTGGGCCCGCTCGATGAGGGCTCCGTAGAACGGGTGTTGGCCGAGCGTGGCGCTGTCCCCGACGACGAAGGCGTGCACCTTTGCGCGGGTGAGCGCCACGTTCATCCGCCGCAGGTCGGTGAGGAAGCCGAGCCGCCCTTCCGTGTTGCTGCGGACGCAGCTCACCAGCACTGCCTCCGCCTCGCGACCCTGGAAGGCATCGACGGTGTCGACCTCGACGCCCAGCGGCTCCAGCATCGGTGCCATCCGTGCCGCCTGCGCACGGTAGGGAGTGATGACCGCGATCTGCTCGGCGGCGAGCCCGGCGATGAGCAGCGCCCGGGCGCGCGCGATGATGACCTCCGCCTCCCCGGGGTTCTCGAGGCTCTCGCTTCCCTGGGGCGAGACCTCCTCCCAGCCCTTGCCTGCCGAATCGAGGAAGAGGAGTGGCGGAGCGTCGAGCGTCGTCCCGGGGAGGACCGTCGCCAGCGTGCGTCCCGCCACCGAGGGGTGCGCGCGTAGCTCGCCGCCGTAGAACGTGCGGGAGGGGAGCTCCATCAGCTCGGCGTTCATCCGGTACTGCTCGCGGAGCATCTGCCGGACCGGATCGCCGTGCAGCGCGAGCAGCCGCTCGAAGAGGCTGGTGGCGAGCCCGCCCTCCGCGGCGTCGGGGGACAGGACGGTGGGCGGGAGCTGGCGGTGGTCGCCAGCGAGTACCACGCGGTCGGCCCGGAGGAAGGCGAGGAGCGTGAGCGGCTCGGTCGCCTGGGTCGCCTCGTCGACGAGGGCGAGCGGGAACCGGAGCGTCGACAGCGGAGCCCCACCGAGCGCGGTGAGCGTGGCGCAGAGCGCGTCGGCCTGCTCGAGCACGTCGCGGACCGCCTTCCGCTCCAGCGCCCTTGCCTCGTCCATCAGCGCGCGGGCCTCGGTCTGCGCCGAGCGGGCGTTGGCGAAGCGCTCGCGGCTGCGTCCCCGCTGGCGCTGCCTCCGGGCGTGTCCGAGGAGTGCGAACGCATCGTCGAAGAGCCGCCGCGCGAGCGTCCGGTCGGGATGTTGCTCCACCTGGACGTCGAGGGTGTGCTCCACCAGGCGCGGCGAGACGCGCGCGGGGTGGCCGATGCGCACCACGCGGAGCCCCTCCGTGAGGCAGAGCTCGACGAGGTGGTCCACGGCCGCGTTGCTGGCCGCGGTGCAGAGGATGCGTCCGTGCCGGGCAACCGCGTTCCGGGCAACGGAGGCGAGGACGGTGCTCTTGCCGGTGCCCGGAGGGCCGTGCACGCAGAACAGGTCGCGTGCGGCGAGGGCCCGCTCCACCGCGAGGCGCTGCTCCGGGTTCAGCGCCTCGACACCCTCGGGCGGACGCTCGGGCTCGAACTGCGGTGACTCCTTGCCGAGGAGCACGTCCCGTCGCCGGCCCGGAGTTCCGCGATCGCCGGCGGCGATCTCGACCACCGCGGCGTCGGCACGGACGAAGGTGACGTCATCCGCGATCAGGTCCAGGACCAGCCGACCGCTGCGGACGAAGTCTGGCGGGGGGCGCTCGAACGCGAGCTGCACGCTGCTCCGGCCACCCCGGGCGACGAGGGCGCGCTCGGGCGGGGCGACCTCAGCACGCCGCGGACGGGCCTCCACCACGTCGCCGGGGCTGAAGGGGTTCCGCCACGGCTGACCGCCGGCGCGGCCGAGGGTGACGAGGAACCGGCCTCCGAGTCCCACGTCCTCGTCCGTGGCCTCGAGGTCGCCGGCCGAGAGCCCCAGCGACTCGCGCTCACCCTGGGAGAGGTGGGCACGCTCCCCGGCGAGGCGCTCCTCCTCGGCCCGGCGCTCGACCGCGAGGAGGCGGCGGAGGAGCTCGAAGTGCTCGGGCCCGGGTGGAGCGGCGGCCATGCCTCATCCTGCCACCGGAACGAGATGGGAGAGGTCGGGGGAGATCCACCGGCCGCGGGCGTGCGTTGGAGCCGGCGCAGGTCCACACTCTGGACCATGCCCGGGCCGCCGATGCCCTTGTTCCTGATGGCGCTGGTGATGGGTGGAACGCCTCCGCTGGACGTCGAGCCGACCGGGCACGTCTTCACCTCGAGCGAGGGAATCGAGGTCGCGGTGGCGGCGGTGCGCTCACCGGGCCCGAAGCGCGCCCTGGTCCAGCTCAGCCACTCCGGGACGAGCCCGGTCTCGAAGGTCTGGCTCGCGCAGGTCCGGGAGGGTCAGGAGCTCACCGAGTACGGGGTGAAGGTCGGCAAGAAGGACCATGTGCTCCTGATCACCCGGATGGGGTTCCCGGTCGTCTATCCCCCCGAGCTTGGGCGCGAGGTGTCAGTCCACTGGAGCGACGAGAAGTCTCGCGCCCTCGATACCCGGCAGCTGCTCGACGAGTACCTCCGGCAAGAAACGCCGAAGAAGTAGCTGTGGCTAGGACGCTGGCGCGGCGATGACGCCCTTCTTGCGCATGTCGTCGCCCACGGCCTTGACCAGCTCGCGCATGAACTGGTCGAGCCGGTCGGGATTCGTCGTCTCGCTCTGTCCGGCCCAGACGAGCTTGTTTTGCTTCAGGTCGAACACCAGCGTCTCCACCCGGACGATGGTGTCGGTCACCACGTAGCCGGGGCTGTACGCCGCTCCCCAGCCGTAGCCGTAGTACGGACCCCAGCCGCCGTACGGCCCGCCGGGGCCGGTGTAGCTCGGCGGAACGTAGGTCTGCTGCTTGTTCACCGAGATGGGGCGCATGGCGATGAGCGCGACGGCGCCCGAGTCCTGGATGGCGGCGGCGGCCTTCTCCTTGTCGTCGACCTGATCCGTCGGGATGAGGCTGAAGGAGGGGATGGGCCGGAGGCCGCGCTGGCGAAGCTCCTCGCCGAGGAGGTCCTCGCCGGTCCGGCGCGTCGTCTCCTCCTTGCTCATGACCATGGCGATGACCAGGTCGCCCGGCTTCAGCGCGAGCGGCGCTGCGCCGGGCTCCTTCCAGCTGTTGACGAGCTTGGTGCCACCCGCGCATCCGGCGAGGGCGACCATCAGGAGGGCGGTGCGGGCCCTGGCGGAAAACGTCGGGAACATTGCGGCTCCTTGTCTTGCGTGGACCGCACGCTGCCCGGGAGCGGCGCCCGATACCAGCGCGGAGTGATGGGTCTTCGGGACCATTGACCCGTCAGGGTCCCGGTGGTGTTGCATGTCGAAGGGCGCGGGACTTAAGGCCTGCCTCATGAACGCGTCCGGCCGGACCAACCGCCTCGCCGCCGAGTCGTCGCCGTATCTGCGCCAGCACGCGCAGAACCCGGTGGACTGGTACGCCTGGGGCGACGAGGCGCTCCGGCGAGCGCGCGACGAGCAGCGGCCCATCCTGCTCTCCGTGGGGTACTCGGCCTGCCACTGGTGCCACGTCATGGCCCACGAGTCCTTCGAGGACGCGGGCACCGCGGCGTTGATGAACGCGCACTACGTGAACGTGAAGGTGGACCGGGAGGAGCGGCCGGACCTGGATCAGATCTACCAGGGCGTGGTGCAGCTGATGGGCGGCCAGGGCGGATGGCCGCTGACCGTGTTCCTCACGCCCGACCTGGTGCCGTTCTACGGGGGCACCTACTTCCCGCCCGAGCCGCGCCACGGGCTGCCGTCGTTCCGGATGCTGCTCGAGGCGCTGTCGCGGGCGTGGACCGAGGAGCGGGCGAAGGTCCTCGAGCAGGCCGGGGAATTCAAGGTCGGTCTCCGGCAGCTGGCCACCTACGGCCTCGGGACGCTGGTGACGCAGGTGTCGGGCGACGACGTGGCGGCCGCGGGCCGTGCGCTGGCGCGTGCGGTCGATCCTGTAGAGGGTGGCTTCGGCGGCGCGCCGAAGTTTCCCAACACGATGGACCTGGCGGTGCTGCTCAGGGCGTGGCGGCGGACCGGCAACGCGACGCTGCGCGAGGGCGCCCTCCATACGCTCGACCGGATGGTCACCGGTGGAATCCACGACCAGCTCGGAGGCGGGTTCCACCGCTACAGCGTGGACCGCTTCTGGCGAGTGCCGCACTTCGAGAAGATGCTCTACGACAACGCGCTGCTGCTGCATCTCCTCGCCGAGGCGCAGCAGATCTCCCCGCGAACCGAGTGGGCGGAGAGCGCGAGCCAGCTCGTGGAGTGGCTCGGCCGGGAGATGACGGATGCGGCCGGCGCGTTCCACGCGACGCAAGACGCGGACAGCGAGGGCGAGGAGGGGAAGTACTTCGTCTGGAGCCCGGAGGAGCTGGAGGCGGTGCTCGGAGCCGACGACGGGCGCCGCGCGGCGAAGGCGTTCGGCGTGACCGAGAAGGGCACCTTCGAGCAGGGGAAGAGCGTGCTCGAGCGCCGCGTCCCGCTCGCCGACCTCGCACGGGAGTGGGGGAACCCGGAGGACGAGGCGCGTGGCTGGCTCGACCAGGCACGGACGAAGCTCCTGGCCGAGCGGTCGAAGCGCATCGCGCCCGGTCGCGACAACAAGATCCTCGCCGGATGGAACGGTCTCATGATCCGCGGGCTGGCCTTCGCCTCGCGGGTGTTCGAGCGACCGGAGTGGGCGGCACGCGCGGCCCGGGCCGCTGCCGCCGTGCTCGATCGTCAGCTCGAGGGTGACCGTCTGTCCCGCGTGTTCCAGGACGGGACCGCGAAGGTCGCCTGGCCAGCCACCGGCTGGGCGTG
>CAZDSB010000094.1:0-3984 GCA_964507515.1 uncultured Myxococcaceae bacterium | reverse complement strand
TGCGCGCCGCGTCGTGGCACCGGCAGCCGAGACGCCAGAGCCCCGACACCGCGGACGCACGGCGTTGCGTCGTCGAGCCGGGGAACTCGCGCGAGAACGTCAGCGACTGGGATCTGCTCGAGTGAATGCTCCGGTGGGTCTCAGCCCGGCGCGTCGCCCCGGAGAGACGTCGACCGGCGCGCCGAGGCGGTCGGAGGAACCGACGCGCTCCCGTCGTGCACGCTCGGGAGCGAGGCCGGGCTCGCGGTCTGCTGAGGCCGCCGGAGCCGCCACGCCTTCCAGAGCAGCGAGAGCGCGAGCCAGCCGAGCAGCAGGGCCACCGGGACCCCGAGCACCCGGGGGAACACCGCCCAGAGCACGGCGACCACCAGCAGCGCCAGGCCGCCGAAGAGCACCATCCTCCGCTCGCCGCTCTCCAGGGTTCGCCGCTCGCTGATGGCGGCGGTGACCGTGTTGCCCACGCGAAGAGCCCCGGCCGCGGCACGCCCCGCGCTCCCCCGCATCTTCCGCGGCATCCGCTGGGCCGGCGGCCTCGGCACCGCGCTCCTGAGCCGCCTTCCGGCGAGCACCAGCTCGGTCGAGTTCTCCAGATCTGCGAGGTACATCTCCTCCATCTGTCCGGCGAAGCGCGCGTCTTCCAGCGCCACGTCGAGCTCGTAGTTGCTGAGCCAGCTGGCGACGTTGAGGTTGGTGGAACCCACGCGGGCCCACTGGCCGTCGCAGACCGCGGTCTTGGCGTGGAGCATCGGCCCCTTCCACTCGAAGACCCGGATGCCGGCCTCGAGCAGCGCGCGGAACCCGGCCCGGGAGAAGGGCTGGAGGGCCGGGATGTCGCTGGAGCCCGGGACCAGGAGCCGGACGTCCACCCCGTCGAGCGCCGCGGCCCGGAGCGCCTGCACGTACGGCGGCGTGCCGGCGAAGTACGCGTCGGTGAGCCACAGCGAACGCCGCGCCGCGCTGGCGATGAACTGATCGAGGCGAAGGAGCCCGGCAGTACCCGGCTCGTCGCTGATGACGCGGAGCCGCGTGTCGCCGGCCGGAGCAATCTCGGCCCGGCGCCGCCGCTCGTCGTCGGGGATGGGACTGCCGACGGTGGCCCAGACCCGGGCGAAGGCGTGCTCGACGTCCGCGACCGCCGGCCCCTCGATTCCGACGCCGGTGTCCCGCCACGCAGGAATGCCCTTCTCCGGATCGCCCGCCCAGGCATCCCCCACGCACAGCCCGGAGACGAACGCCACCCGCCCGTCCACGCTCACCGTCTTCCGGTGATCGCGGTGTACCCATCCGAGCGGGCTCGACCAGTCGAACGGATTGAAGCACCGGACGTCGGCGCCCGCCTCGCGCAGCGTCCGCCAGACGCGGGAAGGCGTTCCGAAGCAGCCCGCCCAGTCGTACAGCACCCGGACCTGGATCCCTTCACGGGCGCGGGCGGCGAGCGCGTCCACGAACTGCTGGCCGGTGCGGTCACCCCGGAAGATGTAGGTCTCGAAGTAGACGTAGCGACGCGCCGACGCGATGGCCTCCAGCCAGGCAGGGAAGTTCTCCGGGCCGTCGCGGAGGACGCGGATCCGGTTGCCCGAGACCGGCGCCGCGCCGGCGGCACGGGCCAGCGCCACGTCCAGCCAGTCCGCCTGGCGGTCATCTTTCGCCGAGTTGCCGCTGCTCTCCGCCACGAGGCCTCCTGCCACTCCATCTCATCGCGCCGCGGCGGCAGGTCAACACGGGGAGGCCCCCGGCGTCTCCTTCTCTGCGGTCCTGGAGTGGGCGGCCAGACGACTCCGCTCAGTTGCTCCGCTCTGCCCGGGGGCCGGAGGCGGGAACGGGCGGCGGGCCGCGCGGGTCGGCGACGACGGGCGCGGGGGGAGGCGGAGGCATCGACTCGGGACAGCGATAGTCGCTGTAGCGGAAGTCCATACGCCCACGCCGCCTGTAGAAGAGGAGACCGCCCTCGATCGCGACGCTGACCTCGGACCGGGCATCGAGCACCCCCACCCGGGCGCCGTACCTCGCGCGGACCTCGGCCTTGCTGACGAAGGTCGGCGGATTGACCAGGGACGCCGTCCACTCGAGGAGCCTTCCGCTGCTGCGGTCGAACAGCGCGCTGCCCTCGAACAGCCCGGCATCCTTCCGGTGCTGGTAGGTCGGGTGGAAGCTCACGCGGACCGGCGCGGTGGAGGGTCCGTCCTCCCGGAAGAACATGTAGAGCGAGCGCGAGTCGGGGTGGAACGGAGACCTGAACTTCCCGGTCTCCGAGCCGAACTTCTGCTGCTTCCGTAGCTCGTCGGCCACGTCCTCGCCCGAGCGCCGGGCGGAGACGATCTCGATGCGCTGGGCAGGGGGGAGGCCCTGGAAGCGCCGGACGACGAACATCTCGCGCCCCTGCTTCACCTTCCCGTCGCCATCGAACTCCATGGCGTGCTGCGACTCGACCCACGCGGTGCAGCGCGACATCCCGCGCTCCTGATCCATCGCCTGCTGGACGAAGTCGCTGGTGGTGACTGGCGCGGCGATGGCGGCCGCGGACCAGACCAGGAGCGCGGCGGGAAGAACGACCATTCGACGCAGCATGGCACGGCCGCCGCCCCGCGGGCGCCTCTCGCTGCTCCTGTGTCCGGTGCCCGCCACCCCTCTTGCTAACCTGTCACCCGTGCGCACTCCGGACGCTCCCTTGGCTACCGACATGGACCCACCCGGCCTGGAGCGCAGGCTCCGGATCCGGGCGCTCCGGTTTTCATGGATCAAAGACGCTGTCCAGGCGACCGCATTCACCCTCGCCGGAATCTGGGCAATCTCGACCTTCTGGTACCGGGAGAAGTACCTGCCGGAGATCACGGACACCGACGTGACGGTGCGGATCGTGGTGGAGCCACTGGGGGAGCGGGACGGGGTGGTGACGATTCGCGCCCGGACGATCCTGGAGAATCCCGGGAAGGTTCCCGCCCGGCTGCTCGGGAAGAGCCTGGTGGCCTGGGGACAGCAGGCGGGTGCCGCCCCGCCGAAGACCCCGAAGCGTCCGGCGGTCGGAGGACCTCTTCCTCTCGGCTCGTTCATCGAGGTGGATCACACCCTCGAGGCCCGCTCGGAGCTGGTCTACGACGCCATCGAGCTCATGGAGCCGTTCGACGGGCGGCGGAACTCCACGGTGAGGCCCGGGGGCCACCTGGAGGACGAGAGCCTCCTGTTCGTCAGGCGGGGGGAGTACTCCGTGATCAGCGTGGAGGCGCAGCTGGCGTGGTTGCCAGAGGCGTACCCACTGCGGAAGGCGTGTTACACGCTCGTCCGGAACGAGACGGGTGTGGTGTCGGTTGCGGCGGCGCCGGGCGTGGAGCGGTGTCGTCTCTCGACGGTGTCCGCGTCGACCAGCGTCGCCCTCCGCTGATGCCTGGGGTCACGCGCACACGTTGACGTGACGGCCCCTTCTTGGCACATGTGATCTCCCCATGCGCTCCAAGAAGACGAAGTACCTCTTCGTGACGGGTGGGGTGGTCAGCTCTCTCGGGAAGGGGCTGGCCTCGGCGAGCATCGGGGCCCTCCTCGAGAACCGCGGCCTCGACATCACCTTCCTCAAGCTCGACCCGTACATCAACGTCGACCCGGGGACGATGAGCCCCTTCCAGCACGGCGAGGTCTTCGTCACCGACGACGGCGGCGAGACCGACATGGACCTCGGTCACTACGAGCGCTTCACGACGGCGAGCATGAGCCGCTCGAACAACTTCACGACCGGCCGGATCTACAACTCGGTCATCCAGAAGGAGCGCCGCGGCGAGTATCTGGGGAAGACGGTCCAGGTGATTCCGCACATCACCGACGAGATCAAGTCGGTCATCCGCGCCGCCGCCGAGGGGCACGACGCGATCATCGTCGAGGTGGGTGGAACGGTGGGCGACATCGAGTCCCTGCCCTTCCTCGAGGCAGTCCGGCAGATGCGCTACGACGCCGGTCCCCAGAACGTCGTCTATATCCACCTGACGCTGCTCCCGT
>CAZDSB010000093.1:0-5356 GCA_964507515.1 uncultured Myxococcaceae bacterium | reverse complement strand
ATCCGGACGGGAGACCCCCGAGAAACGTCGACGATGTCCAGCCTTTCACCCCAGCCCCTGACCCGTCGTTCCCACGTCGCCGAGCTCTACTCGGAGGCACCCCTTCCCACTGCCCGCGGCACCTTCCGGGTGGTGGTCTTCCGCGACCGGCGCAGCCAGCAGGAGCACGTCGCGATGGTGATGGGCGAGGTCTTCGGCCAGGAAGGGGTTCCGGTCCGGGTCCACTCCGAGTGCCTCACCAGCGAGGTGCTGGGCAGTCTCAAGTGTGACTGCCGTCAACAGCTGGATCGGGCGCTGGACCTGATCGCCCAGCGCGGCCGCGGCGTGGTGCTCTACCTCCGCCAGGAAGGCCGGGGCATCGGGCTCGGGAACAAGATCAAGGCGTATGCGCTGCAGGCGCGCGGGCTCGACACCTACGAGGCGAACCGGCAGCTCGGGTTCCCGGACGACCTGCGGACCTACGACGTGGCGGCGGACATGCTGCGGCTCCTCGGGGTGCGCAGCGTCGATCTCATCACCAACAATCCCTTGAAGATCGCCGGTCTGGTGGAGGAAGGGATCCCCGTGCGCGGTCGAATCCCCTCCCCCGCTGCGCACAATCCGCATAACGTCGACTACTTGCGCACCAAGCGCGAGCGCACGGGACATCTGATTGAGCTCTTCGGGGAGGACGCGGCGAAGGCCGGCTGACGCACGCACCCCGGCGGACCGCTTCGAGGTCACGTTCTGGGGCGTGCGCGGATCGCTCCCCGCGCCCGGCGCAGCGACCCGGCGCTACGGTGGCAACACCCCCTGCGTCGAGGTGCGCGCCGGCGCCCGTCGCATCATCCTGGACGCGGGCTCGGGTCTCCGTCCCCTCGGCGAGCGTCTGCGGGATGCGTCCGGCAGCGTCGAGGCCGACATCCTGCTCTCGCACTACCACTACGACCATCTCCAGGGATTGCCCTTCTTCGGGCCGCTGGCCGAGCCGCAGAACCGGTTCGTCTTCCACGGCCCACGCCGCGAGGGCCGGAGCGTGCAGGACGTGCTCGAGGGGCAGATGGTCCCTCCTTACTTCCCGGTGACGCTCGACCAGCTGGCCCGGGCCACGCTGGAGTTCCGGAGCATCGAGCCCGGCGAGCCCTTCGCCATCGGATCGGTGCACGTCTCGTCGACGGATCTGGAACACCCGGGAGGGAGCCTCGGTTACCGGCTGGAGTACGGCGGACGCGTGCTGGTCTACGCGACCGACGTCGAGCACACCGAGCGCCCCGCGGACGCGCTCGTGGAACTCGCCCGAGGCGCGGACGTGCTCGTGCACGACGCGATGTACAGCGCCGACGAGTACGAGGAGAAGCGAGGCTGGGGGCACAGCACGCTGGCCGGCGCGCTCGCGACCGCAGAGGCTGCGCGGGTGAACACGCTCGTGCTCTTCCACCACGATCCCGAGCGTGACGATCGCGCCCTCGACGCGATGCTCAGACGGGCGCAGAAACGATTCCCGCACACCATCGCGGCGCGGGAGGGACTCACGGTGCGGCTCGCACCCCGATCGGCCCCGAACGAACGCCGTCCTCGTGTGTGACCGCGCGGCACATACCGCGACGACGCGTCAGCCGGCTCTCCTAGAGTCCCGCGCGGATGACGACACCCGAGAAGCGACTCCAGGACGTCCAGGCACGGGCCATCAACGAGCGGATCATCGAGTACGGACTCCGGAGAGGGCTCCTCGACGCGCTCCGTCTGTCGTACGAGCCTGCGAGGGACGGCAGCCTGCTGGTCTACGTTCCGCGTCACCGTGGGCACTGGCGGATCCAGCCGCCGGGCGTGGGTGAGGCGTCAGCGATCCGGGTGATCGCGTTCGGGGACGACGGACGCGTGGAGATGGGCGCCGTCACTCTCGAGCTCAGCTGGGATGATGCCACGTCGGACTGGGTCTCGACCCGCGAGACCGAGGAGATCGCCGCCGAGGTCTGGAAGTGCATCGCACGACTCGCCCGAGAAGCGGGTTGGCTGGAGCGCACGGCGGCTTAGCGACCTTCCGGGAACGCCGACCGCGCCGGTGGGTTCTTCGACCCGCCGGCCTCGTGCCCGACATGAGGTCAGCTGCGCGGTGGACGCCCGTTTCGCCTCTGCCAGGCCTCGAGAATGGCCTCCGCGAACTGCGCGGGGTCGGTGATGGCCTCGGATCGTCGGGGGAGGTGCCCCTGCGCAAGCTCGCGGGCTCGGAGCCTGAGCGGCGTCGGGCGAACAGGTCCGAGTTCGGCGAGATCCGAGAGGCGGCTGATGCACATGAGCGAGTCTTGCGCTTTGACCGCTAGGGCGAGTCCTCGACTCGATGCGCTCCGGGACTCACGTCGCTTGCCCGTCCGGCCCAGCAGCAGGGCGAGATGCCCGTCAAGGATGATTTTGGACTGGGCTCGATCGAGGAGTCGTCGCCGTAGCAAGGCGCGGTAAAGTGCGATGGTTTGCGGTAACTCACCTCGCACCTCGTGCCAGTAAGCAAGGCTCGAGTGTCGCCGCTCCTCCAAGATCCTGCGGAATCGCGGATATCGACGCAGGAGAGAGGGCGCCTCTGAAGCGATTCGGGCCGGGAGGCCATCCTTCGTCGGGTCTGCCCAGGCCCGAGCGATGGGCATGAACTCTCGATCGAAGGGCGCCTCCTCGTCTTCTGGCGTGCTCCGCGGAAGGCGACCCATGGACCGTCAGCGCCAGTGACCCGGCGCCCCGGCGCTCACCGCGCGGGTCACCGCACGCTTCAACCCCGCGAACGGAAGCCGGAGCAGCGCCTCGTCGGGCGTCACCCACTCCGCAGTGTCGTGCTCGGGGCCGAGCAGCACCTCCCGGCCCTCTGGCCAGTCCGCCGCGAACGCCTCCTCCTCCACCAGGACGGGCGGGACGGCGTCCCCGAACGCGAAGCTGTGCCGGTACGACAGCGACCGCACCGGCAGCCGCGATCCGGTCTCCTCCTCCAGCTCGCGCCGTGCCGCCGCCTCGGCCGACTCGCCCGGCAACCGCCGACCGGTGACCGGCTGCCAGAAGCCTCCGCGCGCTGGAATGCGGCGGAGCAGCAGGACCTGGGGACCCGCGTGAGCCCCGCGCACCGCCGTCACCGAGACGGTCCGCGTCCGCGCGTCCTCGAACCTGAGCTGCGCCTCGAGCACCGAGGCGAACGCCCGCGCCAGCGCATCCTCCACCCCCCCGACGTCGACCGGGCGCCCCAGCTCGCGCTCCATCGACGTCACACCGGCCTCGCGGATCCCGCAGGGGATGATGAGCTCGAAGTCCTCCAGCGAGGAGTTCACGTTCAGCGCGAAGCCGTGCGTCGTGATCCACCGCGCGATGTGCACGCCCACCGCGCCGATCTTCCGCGCATCGCCCCCCGCCTCGGAGCCGACCCACACCCCGGGCCACTTCTCGATCCGGCCCGCGTCGATCCCGTGCTCGGCCAGGGCGCGGATCATCCCCTCCTCCACGCTCCGCACGTGCCGGCGGACGTCCTTCCGGTCCGGCGCGAGGTCCAGGATCGGGTAGCCGACGATCTGGCCGGGGCCGTGGTAGGTCACCTCGCCGCCCCGGTTGGTCTCGTGCACCTCGACCCCGCGCGATTCCAGGACCTCGGGCACGGCGAGCACGTCCGACCGGCTCGCCCCGCGGCCCAGCGTCAGCACCGGTGGGTGCTCGAGCAGCAGCAGCACGTCACCGACCTTCCCCTCCTTCCGCGCCCGCGCGAACAGTTCCTGAAGCCGGAGCCCGTCCTCGTACTCCACCCGCCCGAGCCGATGGACGGTGAGCGTCCGCCGGGTCATCGCGAGGCCCACCAGCGAAGCAGCAGGGCGTGCAGCGCGTGCGCCGCGCGGGTCGAGCGCACGGCCAGCCGGAGCGCCTCCTCGAGCGCATCGGGCTGCGCCGGCGACCCGTCGGGCGCGCGCCACCGCTCGGCCAGCGCCCGCAGCTCCGCCTCCCCTGGCGCCCGGAAGCACTCCAGCGTCAGCCCGTCCAGCACCGGCCCCGGGAGCCACGTCCCGGCGAGCGACTCCACCTGCTCTGGCGCATGCACGCGGCGGCCACCCACCCGGTGCTCCGGCTCGGGCAAGGTCGCGTCCAGCGCCAGCACCACCGGACGGGTCGGGAGCACGCGCGCCAGCTGTCGCCGTGCCGCCGGCTCGAGGCGGTCCACGTCGTCCACGAGCAGCGGGCCGTGCTCGGGGATCGGCACCGTCCCGTCCCACGCCGTCCCGAGCCCCCGCGCGGCCCACGTCTGCAGCCACGTGCTCTTGCCGCTCCCGGCCGCGCCGACCAGCAGCACACGCGCGTGGCCCGCCGCCAGCGCCGCCTCGATCCGCGTGACCGCGTCGGCCTGCGTCGGAAGCGCCTCGAGCCCTGCGACCTCGTCCCGCGACGCCGGAGCGGAACCCGGAACGGCCGCGTCGCGGTGTGCGCCGGGCACCGGCCCGACCTTCCCCGGCTGCACGTGGGACGAGGCTCCCCGTGCAGAGTCGGAAGCCCGGAGCCGCCGCGTCGTCGGGAGCGCGATCTCGACGTCCTTCTGGCCCTGCACTCGTCCCCCGGAGCCGGATCCCGCGGCCGGTGACTCCTCCTTCGCGGCGCCGTCGAGGAGATCCTCGGCGAGCCCCACGCACGCCCGGCACACGTAGGCCTGCGCCGGCCCGGCGACCAGCGCCCCCACCTCGCGCGAGGGCCGGCAGCAGAAGCTGCACCAGGCCTCCAGGCTCGGGTCGGCCAGCGTCGGCGTCCGCTCGAACAGCGCGCGGTCCACGCCAGGAAGCGGCTCGGGCTCGCCGTTCGTCCGGCTCGCCGGCGGCGGCTCCTCCACACCACGTGCGCCGGCCCGGGCGACGGCACCCAGCCGCTCGACGTGGCGCCGCATCTGCGCCGCGCGCGCGGTGTGTCCGGTCGATTCGTAGATGCGTGCCGCCTGCTCCAGCAGCGCACCGGCCCGGGCGAGGTCTCCCTCTCGCTCCGCCGCCTGCGCCGTCTGCAGCAGCTCGCGCGGGTTCACGCCATCTCGAGCAGGAGCGACTCGGGGTGCTCGAGCAGCTGCACCAGCGCTCCGACCGCCTCCGCCGCCACCAGCCCGTCGATGACCCGGTGGTCGAATGCCAGCGAGACGTTCATCATCTCGCGCACGACGATCTCGCCGTCGTCGGTCACCACCGGGCGCTTCCGGATCCGGTGGAGGCCCAGGATCGCCACCTCGGGATAGTTGATGATCGGCATGGCGAACAGCCCGCCATTCGTCCCGAGCGAGGTGATGGTGAAGGTGCCGCCGCTCAGCTCGTCCAGCTTCAGTCCCTTGTCGCGGGCGCCCACCGCGAGCCGCGTGATCTCCTCCGCGAGCTGCCGGATGGTGAGC
>CAZDSB010000092.1:0-13415 GCA_964507515.1 uncultured Myxococcaceae bacterium | reverse complement strand
CCCACACCTCACGTGATTCGCGCGCTCGCGTCGGGCCAGCCGATCGCGCGTGGCGAGGTGCTCTTGTTGCGCATTCGCCTCGCCGCGCCGGCGTGGGTCTATCTGCTCTCGCAGAAGCAGGATGAGCCGACCGAGCTCGTGTGGCCCCTCGAGGCCGGCACTCGCCATGCCGCCGGCGAGTTCGAACTGGCGGATTCAGGAGCAGCGCTGGCAGTCGACCCCGAGGCCCTGGGAACCGGAGCACGCCTCGTCGTGATCGCATCGCCCGAGCGCATCGACGCTGACCGGCTGCGGATCCAGGATCCGCTTCACACTCGCGCAGAGGCCGAGAGAGCGTTCCCCGGGTGCGGCGTGGATTTGCTACCGGTCTTCCTCGAGCCGAAACGATGAGTCTGCGCTGGTGCCTCGTCGCGGGGGCGATGCTCGGGGCCTGCGCATCGAGCCAGAGGCTGAAGGGACGTCCGCTCTCGGCATTCGCACCGGAAGGGATCACGGATCTGCCGGCCCAGCGGCACGCGCTCGTGGTTGGAGTCGACCACTTCGAGGATGGACGCTTCAACGATCTACGCTTCGCGGCAGCGGATGCACGTGCCCTCGGTGCAGCGCTCGGCGAGTTCGACGATGTGCACGTGCTGGTGCGTTCCGAGGAGACGCGGCGCGCGGCGGTCCTGGAGGCCCTGGGGGATCTGGAGAAGCGGATCCGAACTCCACGGGACACCGTCCTGCTCTACTTCTCGACGCATGGTTCTCTCGCGCAGAGGCCGGGGGGAGACCTCGAACGCGTCTTGGTGCTGGGCGACAGTCGGCTCGATCTCCTGCGCGAAACTGGGTTGTCGGTCGACGAGCTGATCCACCGCGCCGAGAAGCTTCCTTCTCGTCGGGTCGCCATCGTCCTGGCGACGTGCCACGCGGGGCGAGGGAAGTCGCGTATTCCCGACTCACTCGCCCACGCGCTCGCCTCGCACAAGGCTGCGCCGCCCCGCCTGGAGGACGTCTCCGAGGCCGTCGTGGTCCTCTCGGCAGCCGCGTTCGGGGAAGCCGCGCGAGAGGACACGACGCTCGGGCACGACGTTTACACCTACTTCTTCCTCGAGGCCTTGCAGGCAGGAGACCGCGACGGTGACGGCGCGGTCACGATCAGCGAGGCCCATGACTACGCGCGGGAGCGCACGTGGCGATTCACTGAAGGGCAGCAGCGTCCAGCTGCAGAAAGCACGGTTCTCGGGATTGATCCGATCGTGCTCAGAGGTCACCGCGAGCGGCAGGGTTTGCCGGTCATCTTCAGCTACGCACCAGCCGCTGATGGAATCGCGGTCCGTCTGGCCGGTCAGGACAAGGGCGTCCTTCCCGGAGGATTCGTCGCGGATCCAGGAACACAGCGGCTCGACCTCGTGGACTCCGGTACGGGCGACCTTCTGTACTCGGGCTCCATCCAGCTCAACCGAGGGGATCGCGTCGAGCTCGATCGTCTGATCCCGCCTCCGCCCAGGCTGGAGCTCCATCTGGAGGGCGGAGCTTTCGTGCCGATCTCCAGCGACGCTCGACAGGGGCTTCCAGTGGCTCCGCTGGTCGGCGTGCGCGTGCGCGCCCGAAACTGGCCAGTGACGCACCTGACCACGGAGCTTGACGTGTCGGTGATCGGCAACAGCGGGACGACAGCGACACTCGACAGCTCCCTCCCGTACAAGCTCCTGGGGGTGCACCTTCAGGGGGGCATGGGGTGGACCTTCGATCTGGGCCGCGGCGTGTTCCTCGAGCCTCAGCTGAAGATCGGGAACCTGTGGTTGTCGCGTCGTTTCTCCGGGACGGCCCCGGACGAGTCCCTGAGCGCACTGACGCTTTCGCCCGGGTTGGAGCTCGGGTTCTCGCCATCCGACGCTTTTCGGCTCGGGCTGCGAATGGAAGCCTCGCTGTTCTCGGGCCGGATCGAAGGGGCCGACGTTCTTCAGTTCGTCGGGCAGGTCGGTTTGCTGCTCGGCTACTCGTTCTGAGACGCAGGGCAGGGTCGCGCGAGCCGTGGTGATTCCCCGAACGGGTTCGCTTTGGCGCGCAGGCGTCTCGAGTGCGATCGGCGCGCCGACCGAGAGTCTCCTCTCCGGAGGGACGGCATCCCTCCGGAGACAGGTGAAGCAGATGGGAAAGCATTGCGCCCTCGGAGTCGTTTCTCAGGGTGTCCTTGCCGTGGAAGCGACCCTCGCGCCCGATGGAGAGGCGAACCTTGCGGCCACCTCGAAGGAGGTCCGTCTTCTGCTCCGGAACGCGTGTCAGTCCGTGGATCGCGCCAGGAGCGGCGATCGGGCCGTTCCGGCGGCCATCGAATGGTCGACGTCCTTGTTCGGTGCGCGCTGGTCCCTCCTCGATTCCTTCGATCGCGACGGCCGGCGGTACGTGGTCGCCGCAAGAAACACCTTCTGCGAGCCGGGAAGGGGGCTCACGCAGCGCGAGTCACAGATCGTCGGTCTCGTGGCGCTGGGTCACAGCAACAAGCAGATCTCGTACGAGCTGGGCCTGGCCTGGTCGACGGTAAGAGTGCTTGTGCAGCGCGCGGCCAGGAAGCTCGGCGTCCGCACGCGCCCCGAGCTGGAACAGAGGGCCCGGGCGCTCCGCGTCGATCTTCCCGCGCCCGACCCCGGTACCGCCGGCCGCTGACGTTCAAGAATCCCGCGAGCCGGCGATGCGCGGGCCGGACCGTCGTTTACGCGGAGGCCACGTAAACCCGAAGCCTCGTTTCGTTCGCAGCTTCCGGGCGCCTTCACTCTCGAACGAGGCTGGAGGAAGCAAGCATGAAGAACAGAAGCTGGAAGACCTCCCGGGCCGTAGTCGGCAGGCCGAGTAGAGAGTCCGGGGTGATGTGTCTGGCGGCAACGCTGTTGTTTCTCATCGCGTGCGGAACGGATCAGGCGCCGGCCGGTACACACGTGGCGCAACCGCCGCCACCATCGCCGCCGCCGATCATCGTCGGTCTCGAGACCACGTCGTACGTTCTCGCGGTCGAAGAGCGCGTCACCGCGGTCGCCCACGTGAGCGGGACCGATACACCCGTGACCTGGGGACTCGATTGCGAGGGCGGGCAGGCCTCCATCGCGACGAGCGGAAACTCGGCAATCCTCACTGCTCTCGCCGCCGGTACCTGTTTTCTCTCGGCCACGGAGGGGGAGGTCGGTGCATGGGCCATCGTCTCGATCCCACCGCTCGGGATGGGTGACCCCTGCACGGCAAGTTCGCAGTGCGGCCCGGACGCGCCGAAGTGCGCGCTCGCCATCCCGGCTTGCGGAACCACCTGCACCAGGGCTTGCACGACCGCAGCCGATTGCCCGATCCGGGATGCCTACGGAAACCACGTGCCGTGCAGGAACTACCTCTGTCAGCTCGTTCGCGAGCCCGACTGGTCCTGTCCGTAAGACTCGAGGAGAAATCGTGAAAGTTCTGCGGAGAGAGCTCGGGAGGCCGTTGCTCGCGGGAACGGTGTCGCTGGTCGGAGCTGCGGCTCTTCTCGGCGCGTCGCTGACGTTCCAGGCCTGCGGTCCGGCGGACTCGAGCGAGATCGGCAAGCCCCCGAACGTTCACCAGCCCTGGCCCCGCGGCATCCCCACCGGACCCAGGGTATCGGTCACCTCGCTGTCCCCCGAGAGCGCGACCGCCGGAACCGGCGACCTAACGCTCAGCATCACCGGTAGCGGGTTCGTCCAGGAGGGCCACATCGGCACCTGGGTGCTCTGGGACTCCGAGGGATCGCCCACCTCGTTCCTCGCCACCACCGTGAACGGCAAGACGGAGCTGACCGCGCTCGTGCCTGCGACCTTGCTCACGACGCCCGGGATTGCGCGACTGACGGTCCAGAGCGGCGACTGGATGGGAGACGACCCGGCGCAATCGAAATCGCTCCAGTTCAGCATCACCCCGTAGGAGGCGTCGCCGCCAGACGGAGGCTCGGCCAGGCGGGGCTGGATCCGTCGGCCGATCGTGTTACAGGGACGCCTCCGATGCCCAAGCGAACCGACATCCACAAGGTCCTGGTCATCGGATCCGGGCCGATCGTCATCGGCCAGGCCTCCGAGTTCGACTACTCCGGCACCCAGGCCATCAAGGCGCTCCGCGAGGAGGGCGTTCAGGTCGTCCTCCTCAACAGCAACCCCGCGACGGTGATGACCGACCCGGAGTTCGCCCACCGGACCTACATCGAGCCCATCACCGTCGAGGCAGCCGAGCAGATCATCGAGCGTGAACGCCCCGACGCGCTCCTGCCCACCATGGGCGGCCAGACCGCCCTCAACCTCGCCAAGGCCCTGGCGGAGAAAGGCATCCTCGAGCGCTACGGGGTGAAGCTCATCGGCGCCTCGCTCCAGGCCATCAACAAGGCCGAGGACCGCCAGCTCTTCAAGGCGGCGATGCAGAAGATCGGCGTCCCGCTGCCGAGGAGCGGCTACGCCACCTCGCTCGACGAGGCCAAGGACATCGTCAAGGACATCGGCTTCCCCGCCATCATTCGCCCGAGCTTCACCCTGGGCGGCACCGGCGGAGGCGTGGCCTACAACTCCGACGAGTTCGAGGCCATCTGCCTCGCCGGGTTGAAGGCCAGCCCCACCTCCACGCTGCTGGTGGAGGAGAGCGTCCTCGGGTGGAAGGAGTTCGAGCTCGAGGTGGTGCGCGACACCGTGGACAACGTCATCATCATCTGCTCCATCGAGAACCTCGACCCGATGGGCGTCCACACCGGTGACAGCATCACCGTCGCCCCCGCGCAGACGCTCACCGACAAGGAGTACCAGCGCCTCCGGCAGGCCTCGCTGGCCATCATCCGCGAGATCGGCGTCGACACCGGCGGAAGCAACATCCAGTTCGGCGTCGACCCGGCGGACGGCCGGATGGTCGTCATCGAGATGAACCCCCGGGTGAGCCGCTCCAGCGCCCTGGCCTCCAAGGCGACCGGCTACCCCATCGCGAAGGTCGCCGCGAAGCTGGCGATGGGCTACCGGCTGGACGAGCTGAAGAACGACATCACCCGGGACACGCCGGCCTCGTTCGAGCCGACGCTGGACTACGTCGTGGTGAAGATCCCGCGGTTCAACTTCGAGAAGTTCCCCCGCTCGACCCGCTCCCTCACCACCTCGATGCGCAGCGTCGGCGAGGTGATGGCCATCGGCCGGACGTTCCGCGAGGCGTACATGAAGGCCCTGCGGAGCACCGAGTCCGGTGCGCTGTCGTCCTTCGAGCCGCTGGAGTTGCCCGCGGACGCGGAGGCCCGCACCGAGAAGGTGCGTGACCTCATCCGCGTGCCGCGCCCCGAGCGCCCGCAGGCGCTCTTCCACGCCTTTCGCGAAGGGATGACCGTCGACGAGGCCTTCCAGCTCAGCGCCATCGACCCGTGGTTCCTCCGGAACATCCGTGAGCTCGCGCTGGAGGCGAAGTCGATCTCCGGGACGAAGCTGTCCGACCTGGACGACACCCGGCTCCGGCGCCTGAAGGCCGATGGGTTCTCCGACCGGTTGCTGGCCTTCCTTCTCGGCACGACCGAGGCGGACATCCGCGCGCACCGGCACCGCAAGGGGATCCGGCCGGTGTTCAAGCGCGTCGACACCTGCGCCGCCGAGTTCGAGGCCTACACGCCCTACCTCTATTCCTCCTACGAGGAGGAGGACGAGGCGCCGCCCACCGACCGGAAGAAGGTGATGATCCTCGGCAGCGGCCCCATCCGGATCGGGCAGGGGATCGAGTTCGACTACTGCTGCGTCCACGCCGTCTTCGCCCTGCGCGCTGCCGGGTACGAGACGGTGATGGTCAACTGCAATCCCGAGACGGTCTCCACCGACTACGACACCTCGGACCGCCTGTACTTCGAGCCGCTCACCCTCGAGGACGTGCTCGAGATCGCGCATCGAGAAAAGCCGATCGGCGCCATCGTGCAGTTCGGCGGGCAGACGCCCCTGCGTCTCTCGGTGCCGCTGGAAAAGGCGGGGCTGCCCATCCTCGGGACGACTCCGGACGCCATCGACCGCGCCGAGGATCGCGAACGGTTCGCGAAGCTGATCGAGAAGCTGGGGCTGAAGCAGCCCGAGAACGGTGTCGCCCGCAGTCCCGGGGAGGCGCACGGCACCGCGGAGAAGATCGGCTACCCGGTGATGGTGCGTCCCTCCTACGTGCTCGGCGGGCGGGCGATGGAGGTCGTCTACGACGGCGAGAGCCTCGAGCGGTACATGCGCGAGGCGGTGAAGGCCTCGCCCGAGCACCCGGTGCTCATCGACCGCTTCCTGAAGGACGCGATCGAGGTGGACCTGGACCTCGTCGTGGACCGCACGGGCGAGGTGCTGGTGGGCGGGCTCCTGGAGCACGTGGAAGAGGCCGGCATCCACTCCGGCGACGCCTCGGCGACTCTGCCGCCGCACTCGCTGTCGCCGGACCTGGTGGAGCGCATGAAGGACCAGGCGACCGCGCTCGCGCGCGAGCTGAGCGTGGTCGGTCTGATGAACGTGCAGTTCGCCATCCAGGGAAAGACCATCTACGTCCTCGAGGTGAACCCGCGCGCGTCCCGCACGGTGCCCTTCATCTCCAAGGCCACCGGCGTGGAGCTGGCGAAGATCGCGGCCCTCTGCATGGTGGGGAAGACCCTCCGCGAGCTGAACGTGCCTCGCGAGATCGAGATGAAGCACGTGGCGGTCAAGGAGTCGGTGTTCCCCTTCGCCCGCTTTCCCGGCGTGGACGTCATCCTGGGGCCGGAGATGAAGTCCACCGGCGAGGTGATGGGCATCGCCGACGACTACTACTCGGCCTTCGCGAAGAGCGAGCTCGCAGCCGGCTCGGCGCTGCCCAGCTCCGGGACGGTGTTCATCTCGGTGAAGGACGAGGACAAGCCGGCGATGGTGGACCTGGCGAAGCGGCTCCGGGCGCTCGGCTTCCGCATCGTGGCCACCGGGGGCACCCACAAGTACCTCCAGAACAAGGGCATCGAGACCGAGCACGTCTTGAAGGTGACCGAGGGCCGTCCGCACGTGGTGGACAAGATCGTCGACGGCGACGTGGATCTCGTGATCAACACCACCTTCGGGAAGAAGGAGATCGCGGACAGCTTCAGCATCCGCCGCGAATCGCTGATGCACTCCGTGCCCTACTACACGACCGTGCAGGCGGCCCGGATGGCGGTCGGGGCGATCGAGAGACTGGCGCGGGGGCGCATTCCGGTGACCGCGCTGCAGGACGCGCTCAGCTCGAAGACGGTGGGGAAGTGAGCGGCATCCCGATCACCGCGTCCGGGCTCCGGCGCCTGAAGGAAGAGCTGAAGCAGCTCCAGACCGTGGAGCGGCTGAAGATCTCGAGGGAGATCGAGGTCGCCCGCGGGCATGGCGATCTGCGCGAGAACGCCGAGTACCACGCGGCGAAGGAGAAACAGTCGCACATCGAGGGACGGATCCTGAGCCTCAACGACTCGATCGCCCGGGCCGAGGTGATCGACGTCTCGAAGCTCTCGGGCGACAAGGTGGTCTTCGGCGCAACGGTGAAGCTGCTCGACGTCGAGACCGACAAGGAGGTCACCTACACGCTGGTGGGTGAGCTCGAGGCGGACATCAAGCGCCGGCTGATCTCGGTCACCTCCCCGCTGGCCCGGGGGCTGATCGGGAAGGCGGTCGGCGACCTGGTGACCGTGCAGAGTCCGGGCGGCGCGCGGGAGTACGAGGTCGTCGAGGTCCTCTTCGAGGACCCCGACCAGGAGTAGCGGACCGCGGGAGTAGGCTGTCGCCCCCACCTCGCAGGCGATGCCCTCCGCCCCCTATCTCCAGCCTCTGATCGCTCCGCTCCGCTTCCTCGCGCAGAGGGACTTCGCGCGCCTGTCCACGGTGAAGGGGCTGGAGAGGCTGGTCCGCACGGCGCTGGAGGGGGCGCGGGCGGCCCGATCGGCGACCGACGTGGAGCTGCTCGAGCGGGTGGCGCATGCGCTCGAGCAGGAGGGGCGGGAGCCGGCGCAGGAGGCGCTGCGGGCGCTGGCGCCCCGCGTGCGCGAGGCCGCCGCCCCGGCCGGGCCCGGCTCCGAAGCTCCCCCGGAAGCCCCGGGGCCGAAGCAGGCGCATTCGCAGGCGCGGGGCGGCGTGGGCGCGTCCGCGAGCCGGGCGCGCGAACCGTCGACCGCGGCGCGACCGTCGTCATCGACCGAGCAGGCGCGGCACGCGGCATCGTCGACCGCGCACGCGAGCACCGGGACGGCGGCTGGGTCGATCCCGGGAGGCGGCGCGCCGGATGTCGCGTCCCCCCCGAGGGTTCCAGCTCGCCGCCGAAAGGGACGCGCGCAGGGGACTCTGCTCGAGGAGCCCCGGAAGCCGCAGCGCAGGGCGCGCACACCGGCGCGCGCCGCTCCCGAGACGCCCGAGGAGGAGGTAGCCCGACCCATCTCCGCGGCCCCGCGCCGGGGGCCACTGGCCCAGCCCCTCGGTGGCAGCGGGATTCGCGTCCCTCCGCGCCTGGTGGAGGGGCTGAACCGGAAGGGCCTGCAGCGGGTGGGTGACCTGCTCTTCCTGCTGCCCCGGGTCTACGAGGATCGCCGGCGACTCTCGACGATCCGCGAGCTGCGGCCGGGCGAGCGCGGCGTGACGGTGGGCACCATCCGGATGGCGCGAGATCTCATGATCCGCCCCGGCAAGCGCGGCTTCCAAGCGGTGCTCGCCGACGACACCGGGAGCATCGCGCTCACCTGGTTCCAGGGCGGGCCGTGGATGAAGTCCCGCGTGCCGGTGGGCAAGCGGCTCATCGTCTCCGGAGAGCTCCGGGCGACGCCGGGTGGCCGGGAGATGGTGCACCCGGAGCTCGAGCCCGCGGACGAGGGCCGGGGCCCGTCGCTCCACACCGGCCGGATCGTCCCCATCTATCCAGGCTTCGAGCGGCACGAGCAGCGCCAGGTGCGAGAGCTCATCGCGCGGGTCGCGGCGGCGCATCTGGCATCGGTCGAGGATCCGCTGCCCGACGAGCTCCGCGAGCGGCTCGCGCTCCCCGGCCTCGCCCAGGCGCTGGCGCGCATCCACCAGCCCGGGCCGGACGACGACCTGGCCGCGCTCGACGAGCACCGGAGCCCGGCCCACCGGCGGCTGGCCTTCGACGAGCTGTTCCTGCTGCACCTGGGGCTCGCGCTCCGGCGTCAGGGCGTCAAGCACGAGCCGGGGATCGCCTTCCACGTCGATGGCGAGCGTCTGTCCAGGGCGCGCGGCCTGCTGCCCTTCACGCTCACCCGTGCGCAGGCCAGGGCGGTGGCGGAGATCGGACGGGACATGTCCCGTCCCGAGCCGATGCACCGCCTGCTGCAGGGCGACGTCGGGTCCGGGAAGACCGCGGTGGCGGCGGTGGCGGCGGCGCTGGCGGTGGAGGACGGATGGCAGGTGGCGCTCATGGCGCCCACCGAGATCCTGGCGGCGCAGCACCACGCGACGTTCGCCCGGGTGTTCGGGCCGGCGGACGTGGAGGTGACGCTGGTCACTGGCGGAGGCACGGGAAGCGAGAAGCGGCGGGCGCGAGAGGCCTTGGAGAGCGGACGGGCCCGCATCGCGGTGGGGACGCAGGCGCTCATCCAGGAGGGCATCGCCTTCGAGCGGCTGGGGCTGGTGCTCATCGACGAGCAGCACCGGTTCGGGGTCCTCCAGCGGCAGGCGCTGGGACACAAGGGACGGAGGCCGGACGTCCTGGTGATGACGGCGACCCCGATCCCGCGGACGCTGGCCATGACGCTCTACGGGGACCTGGATCTGTCGGTGCTCGACGAGCTGCCGCCGGGCCGGACGCCCATCACGACGCGCGTCGCGACCCGCCCCCGGCAGCCCGAGGTCTGGGAGGCGGTGGAGCTCGAGCTACGCCACGGGCGGCAGGCGTACGTGCTGTACCCGCTGGTGGAGGCCTCCGAGAAGATCGACCTCGCCGACGCGACCCGGGGCGCCGAGGAGCTGCAGGCGCGCTGGCCGCACCGCCGTGTCCACCTTCTCCACGGGCGGATGAAGCAGGAGGAGAAGGACGCGGTCATGGAGGGCTTCCGCACCGGCAAGGTGGACGTCCTGGTGTGCACGACGGTGGTCGAGGTGGGCGTCGACGTGGCGAACGCGTCGGTGATGGTGATCCAGAACGCCGAGCGATTCGGCCTGTCCCAGCTCCACCAGCTCCGGGGGCGGGTGGGGCGAGGCGCGGCGGCGTCCTTCTGCTACCTGCTCCCGTCGTATGCGTCGGGGACGGATGCTCGCGAGCGGCTGGAGGTGCTGGAGCAGAGCACCGACGGATTCGTCATCGCCGAGAAGGACCTCGAGCTGCGTGGCCCCGGGGAATTCCTGGGAACGCGGCAGAGCGGGCTTCCCGAGCTGAGCGTCGCGAACCTGGCGCGGGACCAGGCGCTCTCGGCGGTTGCGTCCGAGGAGGCGAAGGCCATCGCGGCGGAGGACCCCCGCCTGGCCCGCCCGGAGCACCGGGGTCTGCGGGCGGCGCTGGAGGAACGGTGGGAGGGAAGGCTCTCCCTGGCCCGGGTGGGGTAGCCAGGCCGCCGGCGGCGTTTTACGTTGCCGGTGGCATGGAGGACGCCCGTCTCATCGTGGGGTTGCGCCGGAGCGGCATCCGGGACGAGCGCGTGCTGGCGGCGATGACGCTGCTCGCGCGCTCGGACTTCGTGCCCGAGCGCCTGAGGGACATCGCCTCGCAGGACGAGGCGCTCCCCATCGGCGAGGCGCAGACCATCAGCCAGCCCTACGTGGTGGCGCTGATGAGCGAGGCGCTGGAGGTGCGCCCCGGGGACAGGATCCTCGAGATCGGCACCGGGTCCGGGTACCAGGCCGCGGTCCTGCACCTGCTCGGAGCGGACGTCCACAGCATCGAGGTGCGCGAGGGCCTGGCGCGGTCCGCGGCCGAGCATCTGGCGCCGTTCGCCGGCCCCCGGCTCCACCTCCGGGTGGGCGACGGCTTCCAGGGCTGGCCGGAGGCGGCACCCTTCGACGCGATCGTGCTCACGGCGGCGCCGGAGCGGCTTCCGGTCTCGCTGGTGGAGCAGCTCGCACCTGGTGGGCGGCTGGTGGGTCCCATCGGGGGGCAGCACGAGGGCCAGGAGCTGGTCCGTCTCCGCAAGGCGGACGACGGGACCTTGCAGAGCGAGCGGTTGATCTCGGTGCGCTTCGTCCCGATGACGCCGGCCCCGCTTCCGACCTGAGGAGCCAGCGACCGTGCGCCCCTGTCCCGTCTGCGAGGCACCGGTCACCGGCTGGCAGTGCGAGGTCTGCGGGAAGCAGGTGGGCCAGTCGCCCGCGGCGGCCGATCTGAACTCGCGGCTCGAGGGGCTCGAACCGACGCTGGTGCCCACGGAGGTCCTCGGGCTGCCCATCGAGCTGCCGCCGGGGCTGGAACCGACGGCGACGGATCCGGTCCCCGAGGTTCCTGGTGAGCCGCTCCTCGGCTGGGAGGTGACCCACGTGGGCGCCGGCCCGGACGTGCGGGCGGGCGGGCTTCCGGACCTGGACACTGGACGGGCAGCGCCCGAGGGACCACCGACGGTGGCGCCGTCGGTGGTGACCTGCCGGTACTGCCGGAACGTGCAGGGGTCGGGGCTGTTCTGCGACCGGTGCGGGATGCGGCTGCCCTGGGTGGCTCGCTCGGCGCCGGCAGGGGCCGGTCACGCGGCGCTGGCGGAGGCCTCGGAGCTCCGGGCCTGCAAGCGCTGCGGGGAACGAAGCCCGGCCTCGATGGCGCGATGCGGGGCCTGTGGGGCGCTGCTGGATACCGCGCCCTGAGTGCCCTGGCCATCGTGGGGGCGGCTGCCGTAGGGTCCGCCCGCTTGCAGACAGACACCTCGAATGAGCTGTCGCCCGACGTCGCGCGGGCGCGGCTGCCCGAGCTCCAGGCGCAGCTGGCGGTACGACGGAGCACGACCCACTTCGCGCGGGCCGGGGTGGCTCTCGTGGGCTCGGCGATCTTCACCGGCGCGGCGGCGAAGCTGTTCTGGGACTCGATCCGGTTCCCGGTGCTTGGGGCGGTGTCGGCGGTGGTGGCGGCGGCGCTGATCGTGTTCGCCTGGAGGCAGTACCGGCGGGGGATGAGCCACCACCGGCGGGAGCTGGAGCTGTTCGCGTCGTTGCAGGCGGTGCACCGGGCGCTCCACCTGGACGATCCGGCGGCGCTGCTTCCCCGATGAGTCGCGCGGCGGGCCGGTTCATCGTCCTCGAGGGCATCGACGGCTCGGGGACCACGACGCAGGCGGCGCGGCTGGTGGCGTCGCTGCGGTCCGCGGGGCACGAGGTGGTCGCCACGCGCGAGCCCTCGGACGGGCCGCTCGGGGTGGTGCTGAGGCAGGCGCTGACGCGGCGGCTGGTGGGGCTGTCGGACCGGGCGCTGGCGCTGCTCTTCGCCGCGGACCGGCTGGACCACCTGGCGTCGGTGGTGGAGCCGGCGCTGGCCGAGGGGAAGGTGGTGGTCTCGGACCGCTACGTCCTGTCGTCGCTGGCCTACCAGGGGATGCGGATGCCGCTCGGCTGGGTGGAGGGGCTGAACGCGGCTGCGCGACCGGCGGATCTGACGCTGTACCTCGCGGTCGATCCGCGGACGGCGGCGCGGCGGCGGCAGGGGCGCGGAGGAAGGGCGGAGCTGTTCGACGCGGACGAGGTGCAGCGGGCGGTGGCGCGCGCCTATGCGCGGGTGATGCGAAAGCACGCCCGGGCGCAGCGGGTGGTGCGGGTGGACGGGCGGGCGTCGCCGGACGAGGTCGCGCGGCAGATCCTCTCCCGAGTGCGGACTGTGCTGCCCCGGCGCAGGCGGAAGTAGACCGCCCGGTCGGGCGCGAGGCAGGGCGCCGCGCGTTACCTTCGAGGGCATGCCCCGACAGATCGTCTTCACGGCCAGGGCCGCCAGGCCGCCAGCCACCTACAGCCAGGCGGTGAAGGCCGCCGGTCTCGTCTTCGTCTCGGGCACGGCGCCCCACGATCCGGTGACGGGCGCCATCACGGGAGCGACGATCCAGGAGCAGACCCGTCAGTGTCTGACCAACATCGCCGCGATCCTCGAGGAGGCCGGGAGCTCGATGGACAGGGTGGTGAGCGTGACCGTCGTCCTGGCGGACGAGGACGACTTCGCGGGCATGAACGAGGAGTGGCTGCGGTGGTTCCCGTCCAACCCTCCCGCGCGCCAGGGAGCCAAGCTGCCGGTGCGCGTTCCTGGTCTCAAGGTGTCGATCGCAGCCATCGCCGAGGCCTGATCGCCGGGACCACCCTGATTGCTCGTTCCTCACTGGCGCTTTCGACCGAACTCTGCCCGGCGATGAGGAGCCCCGCCGAGACCCCGGCGGTGGGCGGAAGTAGAGTGCTCTGCTGGATGGCACGGACGGGCGCGGCGGCGATCATCATCGGCAACGAGGTCCTCTCGGCGAAGGTCGAGGACGCGAACGGTTCGCATCTCGTGCGCCGCCTGCGCGAGCACGGGCT
>CAZDSB010000091.1:0-10884 GCA_964507515.1 uncultured Myxococcaceae bacterium | reverse complement strand
CGCGCAAGAGCGCTTCTGGGACCCGGAGCAGAAGGCATACCGGACGGCGCCACGCGGCCAGGCGGATTTGGTCGTCGAGACGTATGCCCTGCACGACAACGCGGTGCCCTCGGGAGCGAGCTTGCTGACCGAGGCGAACGTCGTGCTGGCGGCGCTGACCGGCCGCCGGGAGCTCCTCGACCGGGCGGAAGCGTACCTCTCGCGGATGCGGGACACGGCCCTGGCGAATCCGTTCGCCTACGGGCACCTCTGGTGCGCGGCGGACTTCCTCGCGGATGGAGCGCCGGACGTGGCGCTGGTGGGAGCGGAGCGCCCGCGCGGTCCGTTCCTGGCGCTGCTGGCGCGTACCTACGCGCCGACGCTCTCGGTGGCGGCCTTCGAGCCGGGTGCCGTCGCGCCGATGCTCTCCGAGATCGCGGAGGGGAAGACGGCGGCCGGAGGCGCCCTCGCCGCCTACCTGTGCCGGAACTTCACCTGCACGCTTCCGGCACGAACAGTGGAGGCGCTCGAGGCGGAGCTGCGAGGTTCCGGGCTTCTGCCCCGGTCGTCGAACGTGGAGAATGCGGCCGACGGCGACTGAGATCGTGCTCCGGGGACGCACCCCCCGAACGCAAGCACCGAGGGAAGCGGAGAATTCCTCCCCCGCATGTCTTCAGCGCGATGACTTCGAGAGCTCGACGAACCAGGCGGCGCTTGCCCGGAGCGCCTCGTCCTTCGAGTCACCGTGGTCCCCCACGATCTCGATCTTCTCGCAGGCCTTCCCCAGTGCCTTGGCGTTCTTCACGAAAGCGTCCGATCCGAGCTGTGCCCCCTTGTCGGACTTTCCGACGTAGAGGCGAACCGGGACCTGCAGCGAGCTCGTGAACTGGTCCGCGTCCCGCAGGCGAACCTCTTCCGTATTGGCGGGATCGAAGGGCATCCGCTTCCGCCAGCCATCCACCGCGAGGAAGACGCGGTTGTTCACGTAGGCGCCCACCGGAGCAGCCGCCGCGAAGGGAGTGTTGGTGACGAGTGCTGAAAGCAACGCGAGCGTCGCCCCGGAACTGTGGCCAGCGACGTAGATCTTCCGGGGGTTGACGTAGGAAATCGTCGCCAGGTGGCGGGCCGCAGCAATGACGTCATCCACCTCGCCGAAGAACCATTCGAACGAGCCGAGATTGCCGTTCTCTCCCCGGAGCATCGGCGTCATCACGACGAAGCCCTGCTTGAAGTAGGGGAAAGCATCGTCCAGGTCGTCGGCCCCGAAGGCGAACCCTCCGTGGACGAAGACGACTGCCGGATGTCGTGATCCGTCTCGCGGATCCTCGGTCAGCCAGGCTTTCAGGGCGAGCGAACCTGACTTGTATGTGACTTCCTTCACGCCTTTGGGAGGGCGAACTTTCTCGTACTCCTGCGGTGCAGGCCCGTGCGTTCGGAGGACCGTAGGATGGGCCGCTCGGGCGGTGCTGAACTCGGATGGATCCGCGCGCGCGACCCCCGCAAGCGTCAGCACGACAAGACACGAAACACGCATCGCATGAAATGTATCACCCGTGCGGTGCCGCGACCCGATTCATGTCTCGGTCGGGACGCCGGCGGACATGCTCCGAGGTAGGGGTGCGGCCGTGTCTCGACGACCACATGAGGTCCGCCGACCCAGACTGACGGACGGGCCTGCGGCTCTTACTTTAGGACGCCCACGCCGCTCTCGGGCGGATTGACCGGCATCGTTCGCGCCTGGGCAGCCAGCTCGAGCACCTTGTCCACCGGCCGGAGCACCGTCATCACCGAGTCCGATCCGCGCCCGCCCGACGTGTCGATGGTCGTCGCGAAGCGCTTCACGAACAGGCCCAGCGGGACGCCGTCCGCCGTGTACGCGAGCGAGCCGACGAAGGCCGAGCTCTCGCCGTCGGCCACGTAGTACGGCGCCGGGCCCCGGACGTGCGCCCGCACCTCGCCGGTCGCCACCGACAGCGCCCGGTTGCCGAGCTTGCTCAGCCGCCCGAGCACGTAGATCCGCGTCAGCACCGGGACCGTGCCCGCCCGAGGCTTCAGCGCCACCGCCGGCAGCTTCAGCCCCGCGTCGCGAGGCCGGATGAAGGCCAGATCCAGGTCGGTGTCCTTCAGCACCACCGCCGCCTCGAGCTCGGTCCCGTCCTCGAGCAGGATGACCGGCTCCTTCACCTCGGACTCGATGTTCATCCGCTGCCGCTGCCCGTCCAGCATCCGCCGGAAGGCGCCCGACGGGTCGATGCTCGAGGCGCTCGCGACCGTCAGCCCGGTGGAGTCGATGACCACGCCCGGAGCCTCGACCTTCTGCTCGTGCTCCTGGCCGCCGGTCTTGAGCTTCAGCACCAGGCGGACCGTCACCACCGCCTTGCCGTTCTGCTCGGCCGTGGCCCGCGCCGCGGACTCGATGTCCGGGGCCGCCGAGCTCATGAGAACCGTCAATGCGCCGACGAGCCCGGCGGCGGTCATCGCGACGCCTCCTTCGGCTCGACCCAGGTGGGCTGCACCTCCACGAAGACCGTCTGCACCCCGCGGCGGACGAAGAAGACCACCTCGCCCGGCTTCTTCTCCTTCAACGGCTTGAGCTCTCGCTCCAGCTCCTTCACGTCGCGCACCGTCTTCCCGTCGACCGCCAGCACCAAGTCGTCGGACCGGAGGCCGCCCACCGAGGCCCATCCGCCCGCGTCCACCTGGCTCACCAGCGCCCCGGTCGTCTCCTTGGGCCACCGCCGCTTCACCCGGTCGAGGTACGAGATGTCGCGCGCGCGGAACTCGAGCGCCACGTCCTCGTAGACCCGCAGCTCGTTCTCCAGCTGCGGCGCCTCCTTCACCGTCACGTTGAGCTCCATCGGCTTGCCGTCGCGGAGCACCGCGAGCACCGCCTTGCTCCCCGGCTTGTACGCGCGCAGCAGCGCGTCGAAGACGTCCGCGTCCTGAGGCTCGCTCGCCTCCACCAGCGCGTCGTCCACCTTGGTCACCACGTCACCGATGCGCAGCCCGCTCGCGTCGCCGTCCGGCAGGATCTGCGTGACCCGCGCGCCCTTGCGGCCCTTGTAGCCGAGCGCCGTCGCCAGCTTCGGGGACAGCACCTGCGTCGCCACCGGCAGCCAGCCGCGGCGCGCCTCCTGCGGCGGCTCCTGGGGCGCCCGGATGCCCACCTCCACCACGGTCAGCAGCTTCTCCGCGCCGCGCTCGAACGCGACCATCGTCAGCACCGGAGCCTTCGCGGTCTTGACGATCTCCGCCGTCGCCTTCGACAGCGCGTCCGGCGAGTCGACCGGCTTGCCCGCCACCGAGAGGACGACGTCGTCGCGGCGCAGCGCCGGCACCGCCTTGTCCGCCGGGCCACCCGGCCGCAGCGAGCCGACGAGCACCCCGCGCGTGTCCGGCCGCTGCAGCTCGATCGCCTCCACCCGGGTGATGCGCCGCGCGGTCATTCCCCACTCCTTGAACTCTCGCTCCTTGCCACGTGACGCGTCCCGTGGCGCAGGGGACAGGGTCAGCGCCAGGGTCTTGGTCCCGCGCACGAGCTTGATGGCCAGTGGCTTCCCCGGCGTGCGTTGCAGCAGCTCGTTGGTGAACGCCGGCAGCTGGGTGTCGAAGCGGACCGTCACCGGCTTCTGCTCGACCTCGATGATCCGGTCCCCGGGCTGCACGCCGGCGGCGGCCGCGGGAGTCTCCGGCAGCACGCCCGACACCAGCACGCCGGTCATCGTCGCCGGAGAGTCCTTCAGCAGTGGCTGGAAGGTGATCCCGGTCCAGGCCCGCTCGACCTTCTTCTTCGCGATGAGCTCCTTCGCCACCGCGTGCGCGAGGTCGGACGGGATCGCCGCGCCCAGGCCCATCACCAGCTCGTTGATGCCGATGATCTCCCCGTCGAGGTTGACCAGCGGGCCGCCCGAGTTGCCGGGGAAGATCTGCGCGTCGTGCCCGATCCACTTCACGACCGAGCCCACGTTCTCGCCCTCCAGCTCGATCGGCCGCGGCACGCGCAGGTCGACGTTGGCCACGATGCCCCGGGTCACCGCCTGCGAGAGCGCCAGAGGGCACCCCATCGCCAGCACGGTGTCCCCCACCCGCACCGCCTCGGACGGCCCGAACACCGCCACCGGCAGGGCAGCCGACCCCTTCGGACGCTTCGACAGGTCGAGCTGGATGACCGCGATGTCGCTCAGCGGGTCGGTCCCCACCAGTGTCGCCTCGAGCTCCTCGCGCGTGGGGAGGATGACCCGGATCGACGTCGCCCGGCCGACCACGTGGTGGTTGGTGATGACGTGCCCCTCCGCCGAGATGATCGCCCCGGAGCCGGTCGCCCCGGACTTCCGCTCCCGCCCGCCCTCGGTGTGCGTCGAGAGGACGTGGATCTGCACGAGCGACGGGTACACGCGCGCGATGGCTCGCGTGACCACCGGGTCCGAGTGGGGAAGGGGAGCCGGCTCCTGGGTGGCCGCGGTGGCCCGGACGGCGATGATCCCGGTCGACAGCAACAGCGTGCGGAGAGCGCGCATCCGCTCACGCTACTACGGGCCACCCTGGCCGAGCGGTGCGCGAGGTGAGCATCCCGGACGGGTCGCGCGCGCCGCGCCGGGTCGTCCGCGTGGATGGACTGCGCGGTGCGCTCCCGAGGTCGAAGTGCCTCAGCCCTGCGGCGCGGCCATGATGGCGCGGATGTAGCGCATCCCCGGTGAGCCGTGGGAGAGGAGGCGGTCGTGGTACGCGCGCTCGGAGAAACCCGGGGCGCCTTGCGCGGCCTCGCGGATCTTCATCATCTCCGAGTACCCGTAGAAGTAGGTGGTCAGCTGCGCGCTGGTGAGCCGCGCTCGGTTCCACTTCCCCGCCGCCTCGCCCTCCTCCTGGAAGGCGTCGCGGGTCATGAGGTCCATCGCCTGCCGCTCGTCCATGTCCCCGGCGTGAATGCCGTGATCCAGCAGCGCGTTGGCCGTGGTGCGGAGGATCATCTTCTGCTGCTGGAGCTTCACCTTCGCCCCACCGAAGCCCTTCGACGCCATCAGCCACTCGGTGTAGACCGCCCAGCCCTCGATGAACGGACCGCTGCCGAGCACTGCCCGCAGCTTCGACGGGTAGCCGTTGCTGTGCATGATCTGGAGGTAGTGCCCGGGCATCGCCTCGTGGACGGTGAGGTCCGCGAGCATCGACTCGTTGTACTCGCGGAAGAACGATTGCACCCGCGCCGGGGGCCAGTCCGACGGCGGCGGCGAGATCGCGAAGAACGTCTCTGGCTTCGGCTCGAGCGGCCCGGACGAGTCGCAGTACGCCACCCCCACGCCCCTGCGGTACTCCGGCATCTCCACGACCTTCAACGGCTCGTCGGGAACCCGGACCAGGTCCTTCGCACGGACGAAGGCCGTCGCCTTCTCCAGCCAGACGCGCGAGTCCGCGAGGATGCTCTGGCTGGTCGGCGTCTGCTTCGCCAGGTGGTCCAGCACGCGCCGCACGAAGGCCCGGCGCTCCTCGGCCGTCCCGAGCGCCGGCAGGGCACCGAGCCTGTCCTCGGCCCAGACCTGCTTGGCGGTCTCCACCATCTCCTCGCGCGTCCGGTCGAGCAGCGTGCGCGCGGTCCGGGCCAGCGCGTCCGGATCCACCTGGTCGTCGAGCACGAACCGGAGCTTGGCGGTGAAGCGCTCGCGCCCGATCCGGAACGAGCCGTCGGACCGAGGAAGGAGCTCGTCCTTCAGGAAGATCTGGAACTGCCGCAGCGACGCCGCCGCCCGGCCGGCCGCCGCCGGGACCGCGGGGATGTCCTTGAACTGCTCGGGGAGATCCTTCTCGGTGAGCGAAAGCAGCCCCGCGACCTGGTGCAGCGCCGTCTCGGTCTGGATCTTCGATGGCCGCGTCAGCCGTGCCCGGGCGACGGACAGGATCGCCGGGATGCCGTCCAGCCTCGACGCCAGGCTCTGCGCCCGTGCCTCGCGGGTTCCGAACTCCCGGTTCACCAGCGGGTCGAGCCCCGCTCCGATGACACCGGTGTAGTAGAGCGGTCGCAGCTCCGGCGACTGCAGCTCCTTGCGAGAGAAGATCCCGTACCGGAGCTGGGTCTGCAGCATCTCCGAGTCCACGCGAGCGGCGGGGCTCAGCCTGTCTCGCGGGATGGCCTCGAGGCGGCCGAGGATCTCCTGCTCGAACCGCTCCTGCTGCGCGTCTCCGTCCTTGCTCAGGTCCGGCCAGCGGCCGTCGTACCGGTGGTCGCCCAGGAGCGTCGCCTCGGTGGGCGAGAGCGCCAGGAATCGGTCGAGGTAATCGTTCGAGAGCGCATCGAACGCCTGCTGAGGGTTCGCGGAGCTCACCGGTGCCTCCGGAGAGTGTGTACAGGCGAGCGCCAGAGAGAGCGGAAGGGCCACGAACCCGAGTCTGGGCATGGCGTGCTCAGCGGGCGTCCGCGCGGTGGGACTGCATCCGGCGCTCGATCTCGTCGGGATCCTTCGGCACCGCCTTGGTGATCACCTCGGCGCCGCCGGCGGTGACCAGGATCTCGTCCTCGATCCGCACTCCGAACCCGCGCTGCGGCAGGTAGATGCCAGGCTCGACGGTGAGCACTGCGCCGGCTGGGAGCGGCGCATCGTAGTCACCGGCGTCGTGCACCTCGAGGCCCACGAAGTGACAGCACCCGTGCAGGTACGCGTCGTGGTAGCCGGCGTCGTCGATCACCTTGCGGACGGCCTTCTCCAGCGTGCGGGGTGTCACTCCGGCCTTCGCCGCGGCGATGCCCGCGGCCTGGGCCTTGAGGACGATGTCGTAGATCTCGCGCTGCTCCGGGCTGAACTTCCCGGTCACCGGATAGGTCCGGGTGACGTCCGTCGCGTAGTACTGCTCCTCCGCGCCGGCATCGACGACGACCAGCTCGCCCTCCCTCATCGCCCGGTCGTCCTTCGGGTAGTGGAGGATCGCTCCGTTCGGCCCCGAGCCGACGATCGAGTCGTAAGCGACGTGACGCGAGCCGGAGCGCTTGAACGCCTCCTCGACCGCGTCCTTCAGCTGGTATTCACGCATCCCCGGCTTCAGCACCTCGAGGACCCGGGCGTGCCCGGCGGCCGTGTGCTCGATGGACTTCCGCATCAGCCTGATCTCGTCGGCGTCCTTCACCTCGCGCATCTTCGCCAGCGTGTCGTGCTTGTCGTTGACCTTGCAGCTCTCGCTCGGGCTGCGCTCCTGTGCCTCGGCGTAGTAGGTGAGCGCCTTCGGCTTCGGCTCGGGTGCCGCCACCAGCTGGCCCACGTAGTTGAGCCCGCCGCGCCCGCAGGCATGCAGCAGCGCCTGGGGCAGCCGGTCGATGCGCCGGATCTCCGCGATGCCGCTGGTGCTCGCGAGGAGGCTCGACGGGAGCTTGGCCCGCTCGCCCTCCCACTGGCCTCGCTCGACGTCGAGCGTGCGGAGATACAGGACCTCTGGATCGGGCGCTGCGGGGTCCAGGAGCAGCGCCGCGCCCGGCTCGTCGATGCCGGTCAGGTAGTAGAAGTCCATTCCCTCCCGGAGGCCCTCGAACCTCATTTCGTTCACCACGAGGGTTGCGCCGGTCTTCAGCTTGTCCATCAGGGCCTTGCGGCGCTTCCTGTACACGTCGGCCCCGAGCGTGCCGGTCGGACCGATCGGCCGCGCTTCGGGGCCGACCGAAGGCGCCATGTACTTGCCGACGGGGAGCTGCCTGGGGACTTCCTGCACGGGGCTGGGAGGCTCGGCGCCGAGCAGGACGAGGGCGAGGAGGGGAGCTGGGTGCATGGGGGGCGGCAGCATCGCCGTGCATGCCGGGGCGGGGCAACGCCGTCGTGCGGGCGTGCCGCCAGCGGCGGGGGCGAGGATGCCGGTGACCGGGCGATGACGGCTCCGCTGCCCCGCGCGTCAAAGCTCGTGCTGCCGCGAGGTTGCGCAGGGAAGGCACGGCGACGGTCGAGGCGTGACTTCCGAGGACCGGCCCGGGCAGTCTCCTGCGCTCACGAGGGAGGTCGGCCGTGTTCGGACTCTGCACCTGGATCGTCGTCGGGCTCGTCGTCGGCGCGATCGCCCGAGCGCTCTTCCCCGGACGACAGCCGATGGGCTGGATCGGGACCGCCGTCCTCGGGATGGCCGGCTCGCTGGTGGGCGGCTTCCTGAGCTCCCTCTTCTGGACCGGAAGCATCCGCGTCTTTCACGTCGGAGGATTGATCTCCTCGGTGATCGGAGCGCTCATCATCCTGTGGATCGTCGCCCGGAAATGACGCCGGCTCAGCGCACCGCGACGACCTTCAGCTCACCCAGCAGCGGCATGATCTCCGCGCTGCTCTCCTCGCCGAGGGTGAGGTGCGTCGCGTCCGCCACCGGCTGCCCGAACGTCGGGTCGAGCTGTGTCCACGTCCCGACCCACGCCTCCACCCACTCGTGCCAGTAGAGCGCCGGCACGCCGTCCTCGTTCTGGACGTAGACCACGCCGTCCACCCGCCGTGCGGGAATTCCCAGCGCGCGGAGCAGGGCGATGCTCAAGAGCGAGTGCTCAGTGCAATCCCCCCGCATGGTCCGGAGCACATCCGTCGCCCGGTCGGCGCTCGCCCCGTAGTCCTTCTTCATCGCCCGCCCCACCCAGGCCACCACCTTCTTCGCGGCGGCGTAGGCGTCGGTCTCCCCGCCAGCGATCTCCTTCGCCCGCGCCACGATGGCCGGGTTGTCGGACTCGACCAGGATGGAGGTCTTCAAGTACTCGGCCGTCTCCGGTGGCGTCGGCGACCCGCGCTTCACCAGCTTCGCCGGATCGGGCGGCGCGGCGCGGATGGTCACCTCGGACTTGCCGCTGCCGAGGTCCTTGTAGGTCTGCCGGTCCGTCTGCCGGTGGAACTTGTCCGGGAACCCCGCGAGCACCAGCGTGAGCTCACCCGGGATGCTCCGCGCCGCGGCCGGCGGCGTGGCGGGGAGCACCAGCCGCGTCAGGCCGAAGATCTCCACCTTGTCCAGGCGCTGCGCGACCGACTTCGGCTCGGCGCGGCCGATCATCGCGGAGCCGTAGGACATCTCGACCACCGCCCCGTCCGGCGCCACCACCGCCTGCATCGGGACCTTCTCCTTCTCGGAGACGATGGTGGCCTTGCGCAGCAGGATGCTCACGCCGTTCACCACCCGCCGCTCCTCGGCCGCCGGCGTGGTCGTCATCCGGTACTGGCCGAGGTCGGTCCCGTCCAGCGCCACGCCCGAGACCTCCTTCCCCCGGAGCAGCGCGACCCGCAGCTGATCGGCGTCCTCCACCGTCTCCCCGACGGCAGGCAGGGTGAAGGTCTCGTCGGTCTGCCCCGGCCGCTGCCGCTTCACGGTGAACCCGGTGGGCGTGGCCTTCCCGATCAGCACCTGGTCCCCGCCGTCGCCCACGTCCTTGATGACGAACGAGAGGAGCTTTCCCCTGGGCTTCGCGTCGTAGATGCGCTCCTCGTGATGGCGGCGCTCGGCGGTGTTGTTCCCGACCTTCGCCCGGAACACGAAGTCGGCGATCGAGCGGACCTCGGGCTTCCCCGGCACCAGGGTCAGGTCGGTGAAGTACCAGCCCACCTTCTTGTCCACGAGGTACAGGCCGAAGTACTCGCCGCCGTGAGGCCGCGGGACGTGCAGCACGTCGGAGGTCTCGGCCGTCTGTCCGGGAGCGGCGAGGCAGAGGACCAGCGCGGAGACGAGGACGGCTGCCCGGCGGGTACGCACTAGAGCTTCTTCTTCAGGAGAATCAGGTCGTCCCCCACCTTGTAGAAGTCCCGGAACCGGGCCTCCTCCAGGTAGCGCATCGACTGGTAGAAACCGCGGGCCGGCCCGTAATCTTCCGTTGCCGAGGTCTCCACCCGGACCAGCCGCGCCTTCCGCCGCCGGAGGTCGCCCTCCATCGCCGCGACCAGACCCGCCCCGATGCCCTTCCCCCGGAGCGCGGGCTCGCTGCAGATCCAGTACAGGTCGAACGTTCCGTCGGTCATCGGCGTCGGCCCGTAGCAGACGTAGCCCGCGAGCTGGCCACCGATGAGCGCCACCAGGACGTGGTAGTCCGGGTTACTCGGCTGCAACGCCAGGTCGATGACCTCGAGCGCGCAGCGCACCTCGTCGGGGGAGAAGTTCTCGATGCGGTCGAGCAGCTTCGCGAGGCCTTCCCTGTCTCCTGGGACGGCGGGACGGATGTCCATGAGTCCTTTCGAGCGCGACGTCCACCAGTCGCAGCGCCAGCGCCGAGTACTCGAGCCCGGCCGCTGCAGCGCTCCTGGCGAAACCCGCCTCGGGATGCAAGTCGCAGTTGGGATTGATGTCAATGACCCACGGGCGCCCGTCGTCGGAGAGACGCAGGTCCACGCGGCCATAATCCCGACATCCGAGCGCCTCGAACGCGGCGAGCGCCGTCTCGACCACTCGGCGCTCCAGCTCGGACGGGAGGGTGCAGGGAACCGAGGGGCTGTCGATGCACTCGGGTGACGAGGGCTCCCACTTGGCCCGATAGCTCACGATGTGGGGACGGCCGGAGAAGGCCTCGCCGAAACGGATCTCCGTCAGAGGAAGCGCCGTCCTCGGCGAGTTCCCCAGCAGCGAGACGTAGACCTCGCGCCCGGAAACGAACTGCTCCACCAGCGCCGGCTGCCTGAAGCTGCGGAGCACCCGGCGCACGGCGTCCTTGAGCCCACGCTCGTCCTGCACCACCGAGTCGAAGTCCACCCCCACCGATGCGTCCTCGCGGGACGGCTTCACGATCAGCGGAAAGGGCAGGTCCAGGTCCTCGAGCCGGGCAAGTCGCTCGACGACCCGGAAGGCCGGCGTGGGAACGCCGCGGGCCACGAGCAGCTCCTTCGCCTTGTCCTTGTGGAGCGCCAGACCGAGGGCGAGGGCCCCGGAGCCCGAGTAGGGAAGGCCGAGCAGGTCGAGGAGGGCCGGGACCGCCATCTCGCCCCGGGCGTC
>CAZDSB010000090.1:0-2530 GCA_964507515.1 uncultured Myxococcaceae bacterium | reverse complement strand
GGGTAGGACGCGCCACCACCCAGACCGTCGCAGTCGCCTCGGTCGCCGTCTTGCTCGCTGATTTCTTCCTGACCAAGCTCCTCCTCACCATCACGTGACCGCCGCCGCCACCACGCCAGCGCCCGAGGAGCCCTTGATCCGCTTCGAGGGCCTGCACAAGACCTTCGGCCCCAAGGTCGTGTTCGACGACCTGTCGCTGGACGTGCGCAAGGGCGAGACCCTCACCGTCATCGGCGGCTCGGGAGCCGGCAAGAGCGTGCTCCTCAAGTGCCTCATCGGGCTCATGGACCCCGACGGTGGCCGCATCCTCTTCGACGGGCACGACCTCACCGGCTTCGGCGAGAAGGAGTTCCTCCCCATCCGCCGCCGGGTGGCGATGGTGTTCCAGGCCTCAGCACTCTTCGACAGCATCTCGGTGGGAGAGAACATCGAGTACCCGCTGCGCGAGCACTTCCCGGAGATGGGAGACGAGGAGCGCTCGCGGCGCGTCTCGCGGGTCCTCGCCCTGGTGAACCTCCCCGGCATCGAGGCGATGCGGCCCTCGGACCTCTCGGGCGGCATGCGGCGCCGCGTCGGCCTCGCGAGGGCCATCGCCACCGAGCCCGAGGTCATCCTCTGGGACGAGCCCACCACCGGCCTCGACCCCATCAGTACCCGCACCATCGACGAGCTCATCAAGAGCATGCGCGCCAAGCTCCACTGCACCTCCATCGTGGTCACCCACGACATGCAGAGCGCCTTCACCGTGTCGGACCGGATCGCCTTGCTCGCCAACCGCAAGATCGTCCAGGTGGGAACGGTGCCCGAGATGCGCTCCAGCACCATGAAGGAGGTCCGGGCCTTCCTCGACGCCCGCAAGGGCGAGGTGCGGGTGGACTGAACGATGGCCGCCGAGACCGCCACCCAGAAGGAACGTCGCCTGGTCGTCCGGGCGGGGCTCTTCGTCGGCCTCGCGCTCGTGATGTTCGGCATCGTGGTTCTCCTCATCGGCAAGGAGAACCGTCTCTTCGACCGGCAGGTCCGCTACCACGCCTTCTTCGAGAACGTGGAGGGTCTCAAGCGCGACTCGCCGGTGTGGCTGGGCGGGCTCGAGGTGGGACGCGTCGTCTCCATCACCTTCTCGCCCGACCTGGGCGACAAGAAGATCGACGTGGTCATCGAGATGTCCAAGACCTTCGCCCCGCGCGTACGCACCGACTGCGTCGCCCGGGTCGGTGGCCGCGGCGTGCTCGGCGACAAGGCCATCGACATCTCGCTCGGGACGTCCGAGGGCGACCCCATCCCCGTCAACGGGGCCATCCCCAGCGGCTCGTCCGGTGACCTGACGTCGCTCCTCAAGTCGGGCGGCGCGCTGATGGACAACCTGGTGGCCTCCAGCGAGAACGTCCGCAAGCTCACCGACGCCTTCTCCGACCCGGAGGTGGCGAAGAACCTCACCGCATCGCTCGCGAGCGTGAAGAGCATCCTCACCGGGATCGAGAAGGGGAACGGCACGCTCCACGCGCTCATCTACGACCCGCAGGGCGCCGCCCAGACGCGCCGCCTCCTGGACAAGCTCGCCGACGCCTCGGGGCAGGCCGAGCGCGCGCTCGAGCAGGTGACCCTCATCCTCGAGGGCGCCCGGAAGGGAGACGGCGCCCTGCACGCGCTGCTCTACGACCCGAAGGCAGGCAAGGCGGTGGGGCAGCTCGGCGACGCGGCCGGCGAGCTGGCCACCATTCTCCACGACGCCCGCACGACCGAGAACGGCGCCATCCACCAGCTCGTCTACGGGGACGCCCGGAACCTCTTCGAGAACCTGGGCGCGATGTCGCAGGACCTCCGTGCCATCACCGGGAAGATCCGCGCCGGGGAGGGGACGCTCGGAGCGCTGGTGGTGGACCCGAGCGTCTACGACGACCTCCGCACGGTCCTGGGCAACGTGAAGCGCAACAAGGTGCTGCAGGAGCTCGTCCGCATCACCGTCAGCAACAAGGGTGGCCTCGAGCAGGCCGGCCGCCCCACCGATGGCCGTTCGGTGAACGGCGTGTCCGAGCCGCCCCCGCCCTCGCCCCCGCCCCCGCCCGCGTCGACCGCGCCCCGCACGGACGCCGCGCGATGAGCGAGGCGCCGCCTCCGGAGCCGGCGGCCGCCTCGTTCGGCTGGGCGCTCCGACTCGGAGCACGCGCCGCGATCTCCTCCGCGCTCCCCGTGCTCGCGCTGGCGGGCGCCCTCGCCACCACGCAGGTCGTCTGGCACACCCTTGCGATGACGCTCCTGCTGGCGGAGCCTGCTCTCCGCCTGGAGGAGACCCTCCTCGTCTCGGGTGTCGCGCTGCTCGTGCTCGCCTCGGTGACCCGGGCGATCGTGCTCGCGGTCGCGGTGCATTCGGGAGCGGCCCTGCTCCGCAGCGGGTCCTCCGCGTTGTCCCCGGCGCGCGCCGGGCTCCGCGGCATCGCCTGGGCGGCGATGGCCGTGGTGGTCGACCAGCTGCTCTCCGCGTGGTTCTGGGGTGTTCTCCTGGCAACTGGCGCGGCGACGGTGCTCGGCG
>CAZDSB010000089.1:0-13618 GCA_964507515.1 uncultured Myxococcaceae bacterium | reverse complement strand
CCGAAGCGGATCTTCCCGTCCACCGCGCCGAACGCGAGGTCGGACACGTTCACGTCCGGCGGCAGCACCTCGTAGCCCTGACCGCGGGCCTCGGCGATGTGGGCCACCACCTTGTCGGTGTTGTCCTTCTCGCTGGTGAGGAGCGCCGCCATGAACTCGACCGGGTAGTGCGCCTTGAGCCACGCGGTCTGGATGGTGATGAGCCCGTAAGCGGCCGAGTGGCTCTTGTTGAAGCCGTACTCGGCGAACTTCTCCATCAGGTCGAAGATCTCGCCGGCGACCTTCGGGTCCACGCCGTTCTTCTGGCAGCCCTCGAGGAAGCCTTCGCGCTCGGCGGCCATGACCTCGGCCTTCTTCTTCCCCATTGCGCGGCGGAGCAGATCGGCGCGGCCGAGCGAGTACCCGCCCAGCACCTGGCTGATCTGCATCACCTGCTCCTGGTAGACGATGACGCCGTAGGTGTCCTTCAGCACCGGCTCGAGCTGTGGATGCGGGTAGCTCACCCGCTCCCGGCCGTGCTTGCGACTGATGAAGACGTCCACCATCCCCGAGTCGAGGGGGCCGGGCCGGTAGAGCGCGCCGGCGGCGATGACGTCCTCGAAGCACGAGGGCTTGAGCTTCATCACCATCTCGGTGAATCCGCTCGACTCCATCTGGAACACCCCGGCGGTGTCGCCGCGGGAGATGAGGTCGTACATCGCCGGGTCGGCGAGCGGGATCTGGTGCGCCTGGATGCGCTGCTCGGGCGGCCGGCCCCGGTTGACCAGGTCGAGGGCGTTCTGGATGACCGTGAGGGTGGTGAGGCCGAGGAAGTCGAACTTCACGAGCCCTGCGGCCTCGACCTCGTCCTTGGCGAACTGGGTGATGAGCGCGTTCTCTCCGGGCCGCTGGTAGACGGGGACGAACTCCCAGAGCGGCTTGTCGGCGATGACCACTCCGGCGGCGTGCATTCCCGCCTGGCGGTGGAGGCCTTCCAGGGCCATGGAGATGGTCAGGACCTCCTTGGAGGTGACCTCGCGTCCGCCCTCGAGGGTGCCGAGCACGGTGGGCTTCTCGATCATCTCCTTGAGGCGCGGCTCCATCTCGATCGCGTCCTTCAGGGTGATGTTGAGGACCTCGGGGACGAGCTTGGCCAGACGGTCTCCCTCGGAGAACGGAAGGCCGAACACCCGGGCGACGTCGCGGAGGACGCTCTTCGCCTTCAGCGAGCCGAAGGTGATGATCTGCCCGACGTTGTCCTGGCCGTACTTGCCCGAGACGTAGGTGATGACCTCGTCGCGGCGGTCCTGGCAGAAGTCGATGTCGAAGTCCGGCATCGACACGCGCTCGGGGTTGAGGAACCGCTCGAAGAGGAGGTTGTAGGGGATGGGGTCGAGGTCGGTGATGCGCAGCGCGTAGGCGACGATGCTGCCCGCGCCCGAGCCGCGCCCCGGACCCACCGGGATGCCGTGTCGCTTGGCCCAGTTGATGAAGTCCTGGACGATGAGGAAGTAGCCGCTGAACCCCATCGTGGAGATGACGGCCAGCTCGGTGCCGAGGCGGTGCAGGTACAGCTCCCGGTCGACCTTGTAGGGGAGCTCCTTGAAGCGCTCCTCGAGGCCGGTGGTGGCCAGCTCCGCCATGTACGACTCGGGCGTGTGCCCCTCCGGCACCTTGAAGGTTGGGAGCATGGCCTTGCCGAGCTTCAGCTCCAGCGTGCACTCCTCGGCGATGCGCATCGTGTTGTGCACCGCCTCCGGCACGTCCTGGAAGTACGCCAGCATCTCCTCGGGGCTGGTGACGTAGAGCTGGTCGGTGCTGTGCCGCATCCGCTTGCTGTCGGCCAGGGTCTTCCCGCTGGCGATGGCCATGAGGAGCTCGTGGGCGGCGGCGTCCTCTCGCTGGATGTAGTGCGCGTCCGCGGTGGCGATCAGCGGCAGGTCCACGTCGGCTGCGAGCTGCTTGAGGTTGGCGTTGGCCTTCTCCTGCTCGGGGAGCCCGTTGGACTGGATCTCGAGGAAGAAGTGGTCCTTCGCGAAGATGTCCTTGTACTCGCGGGCCGCGGAGCGGGCGGCGTCCATGTCGCCCCGGTAGCAGGCCGAGGTCACCTCACCGCCGAGGCAGGCGGTGAGGCCGAAGAGTCCGCCGCTGTGCTCCTCGAGGAGCTGCTTGTCGATCCGGGGGTGGTAGTAGAAGCCGTCGAGGTACGCCTTGCTGGCGAGCACGCGGAGGTTGGCGTAGCCCTCCTCGTTCTTGGCCAGGAGGATGAGGTGGTGGGCGACCTTCTCGGTCCGGTCGGTCCGGCCCTTGGTTCCGGCGACGTAGGCCTCCATCCCGAGGATGGGCTTGATGCCGGCCTCCCTCGCCTTCTTGTAGAAGTCGATGGCGCCGAACATGTTGCCGTGATCGGTGACCGCCACGGCCGACATGCCCTTGGCCTTGACGGTCTTGATCAGGTCCTTCATCCGGATGGCGCCGTCGAGGAGCGAGTAGAGGGTGTGCAGGTGCAGATGGGTGAAGGACATGGGCGGGAAGGCACCGTTCTACGGCGGCCGGCTGACGGTGTTCTAGCGTGCTGGGCCGGCGCGGACCGGCCTGATTTCGCGGGCATCGGCGCCGGGCGGTCCGCGGGAATGTGGGTCGGGCAGGCAGGCTCGATCGGGGAGGAAAGTGGGTTGGGCACGGGCCCGTCATGCGCCGGGGCGCCCGAGCGAGTCAGGGGCTGCGAGCTCGTCCGGGGCACGGCAGCAACAGCGTCCGGAGGCGACGCGGGGTTTGCTCGGTCGAGGCGCTCCGAGCTCGATGCAGCGGCCTGCGCGAGCTCCCGACGCTCGAAGGTGAGCGCGGCGAGGCTCGTTCGGGGAGCCGGACTGGATCGGCGCGGGAAACGCTGGAACGAGGAGCCTCGCCCGTCGCGGATCGAGCGGCGGATTCGGCCCGAAACGAGGTGCCCTGAAACGAGGTGCCCCGAAACGAGGTGCCCGAACGAGGTGCCCCGAACGAGGTGCCTGACACCTTGCGAAGACACCTCGCGAATCGACACCTCGCGAATTGCGACGTCGCGCGCCGGCCCAGCCCGAGGGCGAGGCACCGTCCACGCTCCGGAGACTGAGAACGCTGCGAACGCGATTCCCGCCGGTTGGGAGGCGTCAAGACGCACCCGGCGTCCGAGGTCGTGCCTGTAGCAACAACTCAGAACGCGAGTAAACTTGGGGGACGAAGTTTCGGGAACTTGGACGGCCAAAACTCGGACGCGGCGTGAATTTCGCGGAGTGCTCTGACGCCACCTCCGGGGCTTCCGGGCGGCTCGCTCGAGCGGGCGCGTCCTGCGTTGGTCGCACGAGCACGCCGAGCCGGGGCGGGCGCGCCGCGGGAAGGAGGACTCGGCCGTCGATGTCCGCTCCAGCCTCCGAACGGAGCGTCCGGAGTCGCGAAGGCCGCAAGTCGGATCTCGGCGGGTCGACGCCGAACGAGACCCGCGTTCCCCTCGGGGCCGATCTCGTTCGTCCGAAACAGCCGGATCCTTGGAGGCCTCAGGGCATCCGCGGCCCGTCGGTCACGCTCGGCGGCGTCGTCTTCTGCAGCTCGGCTGCGACCTTCTCCATCTGCCGCATCGCGCGGAGGTGATTCCTCCCGGCGAGCTTCAGCAGATCCGCCTCGCTCCAGCCCCGCCGCAGCAGCTCCGCGAAGAGCACCGGATACGTGCTCGGATCCTGCAACCCCGGCACCATCGACGTCTTCCCGCTGTCGAAGAGGTCGGCGCCGATGCCCACGTGGTCCGCCCCGGCCACCTTCCCGATGTGCTCGATCATGTTCGCGACGTCTGCCACCGATCCAGCCGGCGCTGGATTCGCGTCCGCCCACGCGGCGAGCTCCTTGTCCGCCTCTGCATCGGTCGCGACCCGCTGGCGGATGCTTCGCTGCATCTCGTCCTTCTGCTTCTCCCAGGCTCGTCCGTCGACCACGAACTCGCGGATGAAGCTCACGTGCACGACTCCGCCGTTCTTCCCCAGGAGCTGGAGCACGTCGTCGGGGATGTTGCGTGGGTGCGGCACGAGGGCGAACGCGTCCGAGTGGGAGGAGATCACCGGCGCCTTCGAGATGCGCAGCACGTCCCGCATCACGTCCGGGCTCACGTGCGCGATGTCGACGAAGATCCCCGTCCGGTTGAGCTCCCGGACGAGCATCTCGCCGTGCTTGGTCAGCCCGTGGACGCGGGGCACGTCGGTGGCCGAGTCCGCCCACTCCACGTTCCTCCAGTGGGTGAGCGTCAGGTAGCGCGCGCCGAGCCGGTGGAAGATGCGCACCACCGCCGGCGAGGTCTCGATCATGTGACCGCCCTCGACGCCGAGGAGCGAGGCGATCCGGCCGGCCTTCGTGATGCGCTCGATGTCGTCCGCCGTGCGGGCGAGCTCTAGCTCGGGCCGGCTCTCGATCACCCTGAGGCTGAGGTCGAAGATCTTCAGCGCCTCGTGGAGCGAGCTCCGCGTGAGCTGCGTCTCCGAGTCCACGTACACGCTCCAGTACTGCGCCCCCACCCGGCCCTCGCGCAGCCTCGGGATGTCCGCCGGCAGGTCCGGCTGCCGCTTCCCGAGGTCGACCTTGGTGAGGTCGCCGGCATTCTTCAAGAACAGCGCGTAGGGCAGGTCGTTGTGGGTGTCGATCAGCGGGGCACGCTGGAGGATGGAGCGGGCGCGCTCCAGCAGCTTCGGATCGACGGCGCCCTGCGGCGTGCCCCCGCCGGCCGCGCGGCCGAGGAAGGGAAGGCCGAGCGCGAGGGCGAGCGTGAGGGCGGTCGTTGGCGTGGGTCGCGGCATGAGGGCCGCCACCTTGGCACGGACCGCCACGTTGCAGTCACATCGATTTCACTAGCGGGCCGCCGCGGCCCAGGTCCACTCGCGCGAGGCCGGCTTTCCCTGCCGCGTGCCCTCGATGCGTGCGTGGAGGTTCGCCCCCTCTCGCCAGTAGAGGATGCGCCGGGGAAAGGCGTGCTCGGGGTTCTCGAACACGATGCAGGCCGGACCCTGCGCCACCCGGCGGAAGTCGGTGGCCGGGCGGCCCTCGGGCATCGCGCGGTAGACGACGGTGTCCCCGTCCTGCTCGATCCGCAGGAACTCGAAACCGGTGGCCTTCCCGCCCGCGGTGTCCCGGTGCATCGCGAGCATCAGCCCGCCGGAGGGGGCGAGCCACACCTCCTCGTTGAGCGTGCCGCGGTCGTCGCCAGACCACGCGCCGGAGAGCCAGCCGAGCTGGGCCACGCCTGGAGAGCCGGAAGCCACCGCGGGACACTCGGGCGCGGCCGCGAGGAGCAGGAGGGTCAGCAGGGTCATGGGCTCATCCTGTCCGGAGGCCGGGGGCCCTGTCTTGGACGGATCCGACACCGAGCAGCTCCCGCAGCCGGCCGGGGTCGACGAACGCCGTCGCGAGCGGGCCGAGCGCCTCGAGTAGCGCGCGCGGCGGAAGCCCGGCCACCTTCCGGAACTCCCGGGTGAGGTGCGGCTGGTCGACGTAGTCGAGCTCGGCCGCGAGGCTTGCCCAGCTCGGCTCCGCGTCCCGCAGCAGCAGCGCCGCCTGGACGCGCAGCACCGCGGCCAGCGTCCGCGCAGAAAGCCCCACCTCGCGGAGGAAGGCTCGCTCGAGTGTCCGCTCCGAGGCGCCGGTCGCCGCGCGCAGGGCACGGACGGTGATTCGCCCCCGCGCCCGTCGCACCGCCTCGACCGCGCCGTCGGCCGGAAGATGGGGCCCCGTACCGTCGAGCCGGCGGTGGAGGAACGCAGCGAGGAGGCCGAAGCGCTCGGCGTCGGTGGCCGCCCCCTCGAGATGCGCGACCAGGGCGCGCCCCTCCCGGCCGAAGAGTTCCTCCAGCGAGCCCCATCCGTCGGTGAGTCGGTGCGCGTCGTCGTGGAGCACGCGCCCGAGCGCGGAGGGCCGGAGGCGGACCGCGACCGTCCGGAAGTCCGAGCACCCCGAGACGAGGAGCGCACGGCTCCGCTGCCCGACCACGAGCGCCCGCGGCTGCACGCGCAGCGCGTGTCCCTCGTCGCCGGCGCGCATCGAGCCGCCGAGCTGCACCACCAGCTCCGGACATCCGTCGGGGACGATGCGCTCGACGCCTCCCGCCGGCCCCTCCGCGAACCAGAAGCACTCGACCGCCCATCGGAGATCGGGAGAAGGTGGGACCTCGCGGTAGCGGAGCGCGCTCACGGGTGAACGAGGACGCTACTCCGGCGCGGACGCCACGTGCACGAGCCGGCGGATTCGCTCTAGCCTCCGGGCCGGATGCGACCTGCGGCGAGCCGTCCGGCGACGATCGATGCGTACCTCTCCAGGGTGAGGGGCGACCGTCGCGCCACGCTCGAGGCGCTGCGGAAGACGATCCGGAGCATCGTGCCCCGGGCCGAGGAGTGCATCAGCTACGGGATCCCGGCGTTCCGCCTGGACGGGCGGATCGTCGCAGGCTTCGCCGTCACGGCGACGGGCTGCTCCTACTATCCGTTCAGCGGCGCGACCCTCGCCACGCTCGCGGGGGACCTCGCCGGCCACGGAGGCACGAAGAGCGCGGTCCACTTCGGTCCAGACCGCCCGCTCGCCGTCGCGCTCGTGCGCAAGCTGCTCCGGGCCCGCATCGCCGAGGTTAGCGCTTCAGGGCGCGGCTCATCCGGAGCGCGGCCTCGGCCAGCTCGTCCTCGTCGTGGTAGGTGAAGCCGAGGCGAAGGGCCTGCAGCGGCTGCCCACAGAAGTCGAGCATCCCGGCGCCCCGGAACAGCACGTCGAGCTTCCTCCCGGCCTCCTCCCAACGCGGGATGTCGATCTCGTCCGCGACGCGGACCCAGAGCGCCATGCCGCCGGTCGGGATGCGGAAGCTGACGACCCGGCCCAGCCGTCGCTCGAGGGCGTCGGCCAGCGCATCCCGGCGCCGCGCGTAGAGCCGGCGCATCCGGCGAAGGTGGCGGAGGAGCTCTCCGTCCTCGAACAGCTTGGCGATGGCGTACTCGACGGCCGCATCCCCCTGCATGTCGCTGGCCAGGCGCAGGGCCACGAGTCGCTCCATGAGGACGGCCGGGGCCACGATGAAGCCGATCCGCAGGCCTGGCGCGAGGAGCTTGGAGAGCGAGCCGAGGTAGAGGACGTTCGCCCCCTCCGGGCCGGCGGCGATGGGTGGAACGGGCCGACCCTCGTAGTGGAACTCGTGGTCGTAGTCGTCCTCGATGATCGCGAAGCCGTGCGCGAGCGAGAGCGACGCCAGCCGCTTCCGCCGGCCGGCGGACATCACGGTGTTGGTCGGGAACTGATGGTGAGGGGTGACGTAGACCGCGCGGACGGTGTGCTTCTTCAGCAGGGTCACCAGCGCGTCGACGTCCATTCCCTCGTCGTCCACCGGCAACGGCTTCATCTCCGCGCCGGCGAGGCGGAGAGCCGTCCAGGTGCCCGGGTTCCCGAGAGACTCCACTGCGACGACGTCTCCCGGCGACAGCAGCGCGCGCGCGACGAGATCGATCGCCTGCTGGCTGCCGCGGGTGATCATCACGTTCTCCGCATCGACCGAGAGCCCGCGACTGTAGGAGAGCATCGTGGCGAGCCCGCGGCGGAGATCCTCGTGGCCGCGGGGGTCACCGTAGTTGAGGAGCTTCCGCGCATGCCGGCGCAGAGCGTTCCGGAACGCGCGCGAAAGCGCAGCGGCCGGGAACAGGCGCGCGTCGGGGGCCGCGCGGTAGAGCATCAGCGCCGTCCGCGGATCCGGTGGGAAGGTCAGCGGCGCCGGCCGCGGGGGCGGCGGCACCGCGTAGGTGGGTGCCGGTGACGCCGGCGTGGCGCCGTCCAGGTCCTCGAAGGTCGACAGCGCCTGGCCGGAGACGAAGGTTCCACCGCCCCGGCGCGCCTCGACCAGGCCCTGCGCCATCAGCTCGCGGTAGCCGGCGATGATCGTGTTCCGGTGGACCCGCAGCAGCGTCGCTAGCGCGCGCGTTCCCGGCAGCTGATCCCCGGGCTTCAGCCGGCCGCTCCGGATGTCGCTGGCGAGCGCCTCGGAGAGCTGGAGGAACATCGGCGTCCCGCGGCGGGCGTCGAGCGCGGCCGTGAGCAGCTCCCAGTTCAGCATCGGGCGGGATCGTACTGGTCCAGTGGAATTCGAAGAAGGGGATCTTCAGAGGGATCCGGTGCCCGGTTTCCACTCCCGGCTCTCTCGGGAGGACACCCCATGCGAATCTTCACCCCACTCTTCGTCGCGGTGCTGGTCGGTTGTGGAGCGGGCAGTCCGGCTGCAACCCAGAGGTCCTCAGAGGACCTCAAGCATCAGAGCGACGACAGCTCCGGACCCAACCCCATGCTGTACCCGAAGACGGCGCAGCCCTACGGACAGCCCATGTACCGATGGGCGGAGCTGATGTGGAGCTACATCTACGGCATCGCGCCGGACCAGAACCCGTTCTTCGACACCAGCGGGCAGTTCTGCGGAGTGAATCAGTCCGGACCGGTCTGGTTCCTCCCCGCGGTGCCGGGGAGCAGCCTGGGGAACGAGGTCTCGCGGAGCTGCAGCATCCCGGTGGGGAAGTCGATCATGCTGCAGATGTCGTCGGCGGTGAACGACTACCCCTGTCCGGATCCGACCTTCCAGCCGGCGCCGGGACAGTCGCTCTACGACTTCCTCTACTCGGTCATCGAGCCGCTGTTCGACAACGTGAGCGGCTTCACCGTCACCCTGGATGGGGTGAACATCAACGATCCGCTGAGCTACCGGTTCTTCTCACCCGCCGTCTTCGGCTTCAATCCGGATCCGGGCATGGTGGCGTTCGACTCGTGCGTGACGGTGCCGCACCTGGAGGGCGTGGTCGACGGGTTCTATCTGCTGTTCAAGCCGATGGCCCCGGGCCAGCACACCATCGTGCTGATCGGACACGACATGGAAGGCGTGCCGGTGACGCTCACCGAACACCTCACCATCCAGTAGGCCATCCGGCGGCTGCCCGCGCCGTCACCCTCGAGCGAGCGCCTGCAGATCTCGCATCTCGAGGACGTGCGTGGGTGGCCGCTCCCGCGCCGCGCGGATCATCGCCCGGCCCAGCTCGTCGCTGGTGATGACCCACCCCGGCGCGAGCGCCTGGATGAGCGGCGCGAGCGGGCCGAGCAGCGAGTACAGGATCCGCGCCCCTCGCATTCGCGGGAGCTCGCCGTGCACCGGGCGCAGCATCCCCAGCCGCACCATGTACGCGTCCGGGAAGAGGCCCTGGAGCGCCGCCTCGGTCCGCCCCTTCACCCGGGCCCACATCGCCTTGCCGCCGGTGCCCACCCCCGACACGTAGAAGAACGCCATCCGCGGGGAGATCCGCGCGAGCGGCCGGGCCCAGGCGAGCGTCAGGTCGTAGCTGAGTCGCGTGTAGTCGGCCTCGCTCATCCCCACCGAGGAGACGCCCAGGCAGAAAAAGCAGGCGTCGTATCCCTGCAGCTCCGCGTCAGGGACATCCACCGTGAAGAGGTCCTTGCGAAGGAGCTCGCGGAGCTTCGGGTGCGTCCGTCCACCGGGGCTCCTCCCGATGGAGAGCACCTCGGTCACGCCGTCGTCACGGAGACACGCGCCCAGCACCGACTGCCCGACCATGCCGGTCGCTCCGAAGAGGATGACCCTCATGGAGCGCCAGTCAACCGCGGAACGGGGGCCCAGGCCAGCGTCACCCCTCGAGCAGCGTTCCGATCGCGAGCTCGGCGTCCTTCAGGGGCTCCACGCTCCGTCGCACCCGGGCGAGGAGCAGCGACCCCTCGATCAGGGAGAGGACCGTCCGCGCCAGGCGCTCGGGCGCCGCCACCCGGGGCCGTTCCTGGCGAAGCCGCTCGGCGAGCACCGCCGTCCATCGCTCGAACACCTCGGCGCAGGCAGCCGAGAGCGCCGGCGCCTCGTCCGAGGCCTCGAGCGCGGTGGTCGCCACCGGGCAGCCGAGGGTGAACTCGGAGGCCTCCAGCTGGCGCGCGAACATCCGCGCCACCGACTGCAGTCCGCTGCGGACGTCTGGCTTGCCGTCCAGCTTCGCCTGGAGCGCCGTCCCCAGGCCCTCCCCCAGCCGTCTCACCGCCTCCGCGGCCATCTGCTCCTTGCCCTCGGGGAAGTGGAAGTAGAGCGAGCCTCGCGGCGCCCCGGCCTCGGTGAGCACCTGCGCCAGGCCCGTCGCGTGGTAGCCCTGCCGAGCGAGCAGCCGCGCCGTCACGTCCACCATGCGTTCCCGGGTGTCCACGGGGGACCCTCCTTGACCTCGATAGACCGATCGGTCTAGTCATCTAGACCGACTGGTCTAGTGAGTAGCACGGAGGTGCCCGGTGCGTCCCATCGCGTTGGTCTTCGAGGCGGCGGATGGCCGCCCGCTCGCTGCGACGGTGCTCGAGCCCCGCCGCGTGGAGGGCGCGGTGGTCATCGCCAGCGCCACAGGCGTGCCCCGCCGCATTTACGAGGGCGTGGCCGGCTGCCTCGCCGAGGCCGGCCTGGCGGTCCTCACCTTCGATTACCGCGGCATCGGCGGCTCCCGGCAGGGCGGCCCGCTGCGCCACGAGCCTGCGCGGATGCAGGACTGGGGACGGCTCGACCTCGAGGGCGCGCTGGGGTGGATGCGCCGGGCGTACGCCGGCGCTCCGCTCATGGTCCTGGGCCACAGCGCCGGCGGCCAGCTCATCGGCCTGGCGCCGTCGGCCCGTCATCTCGCCGGGGCGGCGATGGTCGGCTCCCAGCTGGGCTGGGCCGGCCACTGGCCGTGGCCCGCGCGGGCCGTCATGTGGAGCATGTGGTACGGGCTGATCCCCGCGCTGGCCTCGGTCGTGGGATACCTGCCGATGCAGACGCTCGGGCAGGGCGAGGATCTCCCCGCCGGCGTCGCCCGCGAGTGGGCGGCGTGGGGCCGGCGTCGCAACTACCTCTTCGACGCGCTGGAGCCGGAGGTCCGCGAGGCGTACGCGGCGCTGCGGTTCCCGGTGCGCTCGCTGCACATCGCCGACGACCTCTACGCGCCCCACAGCGGGGTGGAGGCCCTGGTCGGCTTCTACGGCGGACGCCGGGAGGTCCACACCATCTCGCCCGCAGAGGCGGGCGTCCGGCGCATCGGCCACTTCGGCTGGGTCCGCCCGCGCTTCGAGGAAGCCATCTGGGCGCCGATCCGCGACTGGTTCCTCGAGCGGCTCCTGCCGTCACCGCTGCGCCGCGTCGGCTAGCGGGCTGACTTCCTAGAGCTGCTCACCGCGCTGGAAGCGGTTCTGCATCACCAGCGCGGTTCGGGTGCGCGCCACGCCCGGAAGCGCGGCGACGGCGGCCCGGATCCGGTCGATGCTGGCGATGTCCCGCGCCTGCACCTGGAGGATGAGGTCGAGCTCTCCGCTCACCGAGTCGCACACCCGCACCTCGGGGAACGCCTGGAGCGCTGCGGCCAGGGCGTCGTGGGTCGCGCCGCTCGCCGAGACCAGGAGGTAGGCCTGCACCTCGGTGCCGCGGTTGCCGCGGCGGATGGTGTAGCCGGCGATGTGTCCCATCCGCTCCAGCCGTTCGATGCGCTCCTGGATCGCGCTGCGCGAGCGTCCCACCCGCCGCGCCAGCCGGGCATGGGACATCCTGCCGTCCATCTCCAGAAGCGCGAGGAGCTGGAGATCCAGCGGGTCGAGCGCGCGTGGGTAGGTGGTGGTTTCCGGCCGCATCCGCAGTCCCCGTCCGAGTCTAACGCCCGGGCCCGGCATCGCTTTCCTCTCCCGGAAGGCCCGGCACATCGCCGGAGCGCGGACGAATTCGCGCAACAGCGTCACCCGTCCGCCAGTCAACGAGATCGAGGGGAGCGGTAGCACTCGCGCAACCGCCCACCGTGCGCCGGGAGGATCCGCGGTCGCGGGGCGACGACCACGGGCCCTCCCGGCGCGCGTGCGCGTTCAGAGCGCGGAGAACGGCGCGCCCTGCGCCACGTAGATGAGGTCGTACTCGGTGGTCCAGGTCTTGCCCGCGTCGGCCGTGCCCTGGCTGAACTGGCGCACTCGCTTCCCTGGCAGCGGCGTGAAGGTCAGCCGTCGCTCGTAGGGCTTGCCGTCGGGCTGCGGCTGGTCCGAGTGATAGACCATGACGCCGTTCTCCAGCTGGCCGGTGAAGAAGACCGGAGACGCGCTCGAGTCCACCCACGACTGCTCCCAGCGCTTCCGCGCCGCATTCCAGGTGTTCCAGCTCTTGCCCTCCGAGGTGCCCTTCCAGTTCTCGAGCACCACGCAGTCGCCGAGGATGCGCTCGATACGGCTCTTCCCGACCAGGTTCCCGCTCCGGTCGTAGACGTCCCAGCTCCCCACCCAGAAATCGAACTGACGCCAGGGCGAGCCGGGCTGTGCGCAGGGTGCCGTGAACGCCACGAACTTCGCCGCCAGCTCCTGGAAGCGCGGGTCCTTCGCGACCGCCGGGTCCGCATCCACCGCCGGCAGGCCCGGAGGCGGTCCGAACTCCTGCTCGACGAGCGGTTTCAGCAGCGCGAGCGCCGCGTCCTTCTCGCCGAGGTGAGCGTGCGCCAGCGCGCGCTGGTATTGCATCAGCGGGGGAAAGAACCCGAGCTGCTCGGCCTTCTGGAGCGCCGGCAGCGCCTCGCGCGCCCGGCCCGCCTCGCGGAGCGAGCGCCCCAGCCGGGCCCAGCTCGATGCCTGGTCCGGGTGCATCTGCACCACCGTCCGGTACAGCTCCGCCGCTCGGGGCCAGTCCTTTTCCGCGAAGGCCTTGTTCGCGGCCGCGAGTGGATCCGCCGGCTGGGCGGCGACGAGCAGGATCAGCGCTGCGAGCGAGAGCATGCGATGCGCCCCTCCCAGGGCGAATGGTGAGTCTCCCGTGACCGGTCCCCGGCACGCTTGCACGGAATGCACTCCCTGGGACGGAGCGGAACTGTGCTGCAATCGATCCGCCGGCCGTCCGAAGATCGGAGAGCGTCCGATGTCCCTCCCCGTTCCTACCCCGCGCGCGCTCTCTCACTACCGGCGAGCGGTCGCCCTGGAGGCGGGGGGGCTGGTGATGACCCGGGCCTGGTTCGCTCCCGGCCTCCGCCTCGACCCGCATGACCATGCCACTGCCAGCGTCGCGGTGGTGCTTCGCGGCGGCTGGGCGGGCGAGCTGGACCGACGCGACTCGACGCTCCAGCGCGGCGACACGGTGCTGGTCACGCCGGCCGGGGCGAGACACTGGAACGCCTTCTTCCCCGCCGAGACCGAGGTCGTGGTGGTGGAGCTCGAACCCGAGCGTTCGCGCCTCGGCCCCGAGTACCGTTCGCTGCTCTCCGAGCCCGCCACGCTGCATCAGCGGGGGCTGGGTGGCCTCGCCACGCGGCTCGCAGCCGAGCTGAGGGCGCCGGATGCTCACTCCGCGCTCCTCTCCGAGGGGCTGGCGCTGGAGCTGCTGGCGACCGTCGCCCGCGTCGCCAGCGGGGAGCGCGGGCCCGCGCGGCCTGGCTGGCTCGACCGCGCCGAGGATTGTCTGCGCGCCGGCCTGGGCCGCGGCTGGACGCTGGAGGCGCTCTCGGCCGAGGTGGAGGTGGAGCCCACCCGGCTCGTCCGCGCGTTCCGCCGCCACCTCGACACGACGCCGGCCGACTACCTCCGCCACCTCCGGGTGGACGAGGCCCGGCGGCTCCTCCTGGACACCGAGAGATCTGTCGCG
>CAZDSB010000088.1:0-8265 GCA_964507515.1 uncultured Myxococcaceae bacterium | reverse complement strand
CGCAGGCCGAGGCGGCGCAGGATCACGTCGGTTCCGACGACCCATTCACCGAGGATGCCCTCGGTGCGGGGGTGAGGGATCAGTCGGAGCGCGTCCGCGACCGAGTCGAACGAGGCCGCGTCCGACAGGTCGCTGATCCGGACCAGCCGGACCACCTGGTCGAACATGTCGTCCCCGGCGAGCATCCCGTGCAGCATGATGGCCGCCCAGGTCAGCTCCGCGTCCGGAAGCGGAGAGTCTCCGAGCAGCCGCACCATCTTCGGAAAGACACCGATCCCACAGGCGAGGATGGCGTCGATCTTTGCCAGCAGCCGCCGTTCCACGTTCGCCGGCGTTCTCCAGTGCGCGTCGTCCAGCGGTCGACGCATCAGACCCATCATTCCCAGGTCCTCGAAGAAGTGGCGGGCGCGCTCGAAGAGGAGCTGCTCCTCGTTCAGCGGCTCGCCGAACAGCTCGCGCTCGCACGCCGCCGGGTCGGGAGGGGGCGCCGCCCGGCGACGGGGAGGGGGGGTCGGTTCGGGCTCGGCCTCGGCAGCCTTCGCCGCGGCCGTGGCGTCCGCCAGCAGGGCCTCGAGGCTCGGTGGTGGACCCGGAGGGCCCTCGTCGGGGTCGACCTCCACGGGGGAAACCCGCTCGACGGCCGCCGCGGCAATGGCCGGCTCCAGCACCTCGCGCCTGAGCGTGAGGAGCCTGGGCTCGTCGCGAAGCGCCGGGACGAGAGACGGCCCCCGTCCGGGACCGGGCAAGTCCAGTTCTGAGCTGGCCGGGACCCGAACCGTTCCCTCCAGAGCGGTCACCACCTCGCTGAGAATGCTTCCCAGGTGCAGCACGGCCGGGTCCGCTGAACCCGAACGTTGCAGAGGGCCGAGCGCCTCGCGCGCCCGATCGAGGGCCTCGCCGAGCGCTTTCGTGACCGCAGCCGACTCCGCCGCGGAAGCCTGCGCGGCGTAGAGGCTCCGCAGCGTCTTCGCCAGCGCCTCTTCCGTCGCGCTCAGCTGCAGCGCGGGATCCTGCACCGCGCGCAATGCGAGCAGGGCGGCATCGAGCGTGCCCCGGACCCTCGCCACCTCGCTGGGCGAGCCGGCCATGTCAGTTCAGAGAGATGATCCGGGCGAGCACCTTCGCCATCTCCCGGGCCCGCACGAGCGTTCGCACGCCACGGAGCTCCACCTCGCCCCGCTTCAGCTGGAGGAACGCGGAGAAGGTCTTGAGCACCACCTCTTCTCGTGCCTGGAGGGAGAGCCGCTCGACCACCGCGTCGATGACGCCCCGACGGTCGATCTGCAGCGCCCGGGAGGTCTGGACCACGCCGACCACGAATGCCCCGGTCGGTCCGACCTCCAGCAGCACCCTCGCCCCCGCGGCACGTGCCTCGTCCACGAGAAGCGGGTCCACGGATGGGTCGAGGGGGAGCAGCTGCTCACCAGCGGCCGTCCGAACCCGCCACCGTTCTCCCTCCTGTCCCAGCACCGTCCCCAGCGCCACGCTCTGGATCGACTCGGGCCGGAGCATCTCGCGTCGCTCGGTGCGGACCCCGCGGCGAGAAGCTGGCTTTGCTCGTGTTCTCATCGGCTCTCCCTCCTCACGGGCCGCCCAGCACGCCCTCGTCCAGCTCGACACCCGTGCTGCCCTTCACGGTCAGCTTCTTCCCGCCGTCGACGTGCACCCCGCTGGACTTGAGTACCACCTTGGTCGAGCCGCAGGTGAGGGTGATCGTCCCGTTCGCCTTGAGCGAGATCTTCGGCGTGGTGACGACCACGCCCTGCTTCGCGCTCACCGAATGGGAGCCCTTCACCCGGTGCTTGGCCGCTCCGGCGACGTTCTCTGCCAGCGCCGTGCCGGCGTTGATGGACAGCGACTCGGCCACGTCGGCCCGGTAGAGCCCACCGACGGTCTCCAGCTTCGCGCCCTGGGTGCTCTCGCTCTTTCCCCCGCCGATCGCCTCGATGCGCGCCGCGCCCACCGTCTCGGAGCTCTTTCCGCCGACGGCGAGGGAGATTCCCCCGACCGAGTTGACCGAGCAGAGGCCTCCGACCGTCTCCTTCACCTCGCCCTCGACGATGGTCGACCAGAGTCCCGTGCCGCCTTGACTCGCTGACTCGGCCGCGTCCGGTGCCGCGTCGCCGCCGGCGCCGAGCGCCTTGGCCACGATGCCGGTCGCGAGGTCGGAAGCGTCCTGCGCGCCTGGCGCCCCGGCCAGCGACTTTGCCGCATCGTTCAGCGCGGCGATCTTCGGGTGATCCTGTCCGAGCAGCGCGGCCGCCGGACCGGTGATCTGGGTGGCCTTCCCCAGCGCCGCCCGCGCCTTCTGCACCACCGGGAGGATGGGGCCCAGCAGCGCAGCTTCGGCGCGGCTCGCCGCCGCTGCTGCCGCGCCCGTGGCCGCGGTGATCGCCGCCTTCTTCAGCACATCGAGAAGCGCCTGCGCCGGGTTGCCGACCTGGACCATGTGTGCACCACCGATGGTCACGGTGCGGTCGGCGAGCGCGTCCTCGGCGGCGCTCCCGCTCACGTCGACCGTGTGCTGGGCACCGACCTGGAGCGTCTCGTCACCGCCGATCTTGCGGCGGAGGTTGGCGCCGACCGTCACGGTTCGGTTCCCCCCCACGGACACGGCGCGCTTCCCGTGCACCGTCCAGCCCAGATCGTGGCCCACGTTGAAGAGCTTGTCGTTGCCCGCGTTGACCACGACGTCGTGTCCCCCCCGGACGTGCATCTGCTCGCCGCCCGCGGAGTCCTCGAACACCACCTCGTTCGCCTTTCCCCCTCCGGGGGAGGAGTGTGACCCGTGCAGCGTCTGCGTGCGCCCCCCCGGGAGATCCACCGGCGGGGTGTCGGCGGCGTTCCACAGCCGACCGAGGACGAAGGGGCGATCCGGGTCGCCATGCTCGAACTCCACCAGCACCTCCCAGCCGACCCGCGGGATGAGCACTGCGCCGGTGTTGTGGGGCTGGCTCACCCGGATCCAGGTGCTCGAGGCGTCGTCGAGCTGGCCGTCGCGGTCCCAGTGGAACTGCACCTTGACCCGGCCGTGCTTGTCGCAGTGGATCTCCGAGCCCTTCGGCCCGGTCACGCGGGCGGTCTGCAGCCCGGGCACCCGGGGCCGAGAGGTCAGCCGCTGTGGCCGGAAGGGAAGGTCGCGCGGGATGCAGGTGCCGACCACCCGGACCTCGGGAAGCCCGGTGTCGGTCAGCGGGCCGCTCACCTCCTCGGCGTGGAAACGGGCCCACAGCTCGACCCGGGTGAGGACGAAGTCGCCGTCCTCCGAGGGGTGCCCGGAGAGGGAGAAGCGCCGCCCGGGGACGAGCGAGATCGCCGAGGTCCGGAAGCGCATGCTCCGGGAGCTGGCGCGTTGCTCCTCGAGGCGCACTTTCACCCGGCGCTCGCCTTCCTTCGGGAGCACGTATCCGCCCGGGTACTCGTAGAAGACGCGCTCGACGACCTCCTTCGCCGAGGCCTCCTTCTTCAGCGAGCTGCTGGGTCGCTCGAAGTCGAAGTCGCTGAGCACCGCCTTCCCAGGGCGGAGCCGGGCGGTGGACCGCCAGTCCCAGACCGCGTTCGCGGCGGACTCTCCCTTCGGGTCGGCCTTGAAGGGGAGGGTCTCGGCCAGGAGCTCCGGCACGTCGGCGCTCCGGTCGAGCAGCTCCAGGACGTGGGTGTTCTCGGTGTGCTTGAACGCGTAGGCGATCCCCTCGTCCTCCAGCAGCCGGGAGAGGAAGTCCCACTCGGTCTCGTCGTACTGGCAGCAGAAGTCCCGCGCCGGGTAGCTCGCCTTCAGCGCCGAGACGTCGAGCCACGCGCCGTCGAGGCCGCAGTCCTGCCAGACCTTTTTCACGATGTCCGGGACGGACTTCTTCTGGTGGATGTGGAAGCCCTTGCGGTGGCCGAGGAGAAGGGTTCCGGCGGGGACCAGGATGGCCCGGTAGCGCATCCGGACCTCGCTGTCGTCCGCCGCCAGCGGGACGAAGCCGATGGAGGCGCAGGCCGCGTCGAGGTGACGGACCTGTCCTTCCCGATCCTCGATCTTCACATGGACCCGGGCCATGGGCGCCGCTTCCAGGTCGAGATCCTCGGCGGTGAAGTCCAGCTCGTAGCGGAACGGGCGAGAGAGCTCCTCGGTGCCGCGCAGCGCGAGCACGGTGAGGGGACCGTCATGGTCCCCGAACGCCAGCTCGGCCTTCAGCTCGCCGCTCGCCACGGTCTCAGCTCCCGCTCTCGTGCTTCTGCGAGGACCCGATCGTCTTCACCCCGGTGAGGTCCACCGAGGCGCTCTTCAGCGTCACCCCCTGCGGAGTGAGCTCGAGGCTCGAAGCGCCGATGCGGAAGACGAGCCGGCTCTCGGCGACGACGTTGATGTTGTCGGCCTCGATGGTGATCGAGCCACCGGCGGTGAGCGCGAGGCCTTGTCCGGCCTCATCCGACCGGTCCGCGCCCACATCGGTCTCCAGGGCTGCGCAGTTCGTGACGTGGGCCTTCCCGCAATCCACGGACATGGTCTTCGCCTTGATCAGCTTGAGGCCGGCGATCGTCTCGGTGCGAGTGCCACCCACGCTAGAGGCCCGGCTCATCGCCACCGCCTCGAGCCATGCCGCCCCCACCGTGGTGGTGGACGAACCCTTGACGGTGCGCTGCAGGCCACGGATGCCAGTGACTGCCTGGAGCCCGCCCACCGTGCGCTCCAGCTTGCCCTTGACCAACTCGTTCAGGTCTCCCCCCACCGTCTGCTTACGGACCGCACCCACGGTCGTCTCCAGCGCGCCCTTCACCTTGTCCGACAGGTCCCCGGAGACTCCCAGCTTGGCGTTGACGCTGACCTTGGTCGTGCGGGCCTGCACCGTCTCCTCACTGAGGTTGGCACCCACGGCGAAGCCCTGGTCGCTTCCCACCTTCTGCTGGTCGTCCTTGCTCACCGAGACGACGGCATCATGCTCGGCGGAAAAGGTGTAGTCGCGCGAGGCGTTGAGGAAGATCTCCTCGCCCCCCGCGGAGTCCTCGAACCTGAGCTCGTTGGCGCCCGAACCCTTCTCGGTCGTTGCGGTCTGGAAGCTGGAGCGCGTTGCGCCGCCGGGCAGCTCGTAGGGCGGGGGCGCCTCGCCGTTGTAGAGGTGGCCGACGACGAGCGGCCGGTCCCGGTCGCCGAGCTCGTGGTCCACCAGGACCTCGAAGCCCACCCGCGGCATCAGCAGTGACCCGCCCAGGGCCAGCTGGCCCACCCGGAGCCAGGGTGAGCTCTTGTCGTCGGTCGTCCCGGAGAGGTCCCAGGGGAAGCGCACCTTGCTCTGTCCGAAGGCGTTGGAGTGGAGCTCGGCGCCCTGGGGGCCCGTGACGAAGGCCGGCTGGACGCCGGTCGGAGCGGCGGCCTTCACGGCGTCAGGACGCCAGGGGACATCCTTGGGCAGCGCCTCCAGGGCATTGGAGTAGACGCCGTGAGCGTCCACCGACTCGCGGCGCCCCTCGTGGCGCACGGTGGAGACCACCCAGTCGATGGCGAGCGCATCGCGGGGATGACCGGCGACGTGGAAGGTGCGGCCAGGCTCGAGGTGGGGGTGATCGCTCTGGGCGGCGAGCGCAGCGCGGTCGCGCACCCGTCGCTCCAGCTCCATCTTGGAGAGGCGCTTCAGCGCCGAGCTGTCCTGGGTGCCGCCGGGATGCAGGTAGACCTCCCGGCCGGTGGAACCGTCGGCCTTCTCCTTCGCGCTCAGGTCCACCGAGGGCCGCCGGAAGTCGTAGTCGCGGAGCATGACCGCGTCGGAGCTCACGCGATCGAGGGCCTCAAGCCGGTGAATGTGCGCCGCCCCGGTCGCGCCGGCCGCAGGCGCGGCCTCCTCGATCTCCTCCTGCTCCGCCACCGCGACCTGGGCGCTCACGTCGTCGAAGAAGACCAGAAGGTCGTCGTCCCGGTCGGCGCTCCGGACCAGCATCCCGATGCCCTCGGAGGCGAGGAGGCGGCGGATGAAGTCCCAGTCGCTCTCGTTCCACTGGGTGATGACCGGTCGCACTGCGTGCTGCCCTCGGGTCTTCCAGTCCTGTGCGCTCGCACCGAGCCCGGCCTCCTCCAGCACCGCCTTCACCACCTCCGGGACCGACTTCTCCTGGAACAGCCTGCTGTTGCACCCCAGCCGGAGCAGCTCCACCCGCGCGGCAATCACCACCTCCAGCATCCACTGCCCCCCGGGCAGGACGGTGTCGCTGGCCTCGAGGACGCGGCCGTGGAAGGTCCGCCCGCTGTGGCCCTGGCCGGTGACCACGGTGAGCTTGGCAGTGGCCCCGAGCAGGGAGTCCGGGGCAATGCGCTCGGTGTCACGGGTGAGCAGCCGCACCGTGCCCCGCGACCCCTGATCGAGCGCCTCCTCCCACTCGAACCGGAGCACGCGCCAGCCATCCTCGGCGTGGCCGCCAGCCTCGAACTCGAACTCGAACGCGCGCGGGTCCGGCATCTCACCCGCTCCGGTAGTTGATCTTGCCCTGGATCTTCACCTCGCTCTCGGAGCCGCCGAGCGACTTGGCCTCCACCTTGGCCGAGCCCGGGGTCAGGGTCAGCTTGCCCCCGGCCTCGATCTCGGCCTCTCCGGCGACCACCATCACCGTCTTGCCGTTGATGGAGAAATCCTTGTCGCATTTCACCGACCACGCGCCACCGACGGTGGTGGCCATCACCTGGCCCGCGCTCACCGCCAGGCTCTTCCCCGTCTTGAGCTGCATCAGCGCGGTGGTGAGGATCTTCCCGGTGCCCACCTGCTCCTGTCTCGACTTCCTGATCAGCTCCACCTTCGCTCCGCCGATGGTCTCGGTCTTCTTGCCGCTCACCGCCTCCACCATCGGACCGGTGCTGGCGAAGCAGAGCGCGGCGCCGACGGTCCGGGTGTGGTCGGCGTTGAAGGCCTCGGTCACCTTCCCCGCAAGCACGTTCTGCAGTCCGGAGACGTTCTCCTTCCGGTTGCCTCCGGTGTTGGCACTGTGAAGGGCGCCGACGCCCCAGCTCTCCATCGCACCCACCTGGACCGTGCGGGCACCGATCGTCTCCTGGGTGAAGGCCCCGGTCACGCTCTCGCTGAGGCTCCCGCTCACCTCGAGCGATTCGGTCTTGTCCACGTGCACCGACGCATCGCTGCCGACCTGCTCCGAGGAGTTGACCTTGATCTCCTCCGTGAAGTCGTTCCCCGCCGTCATCGAGAAGTCCCGCTGGGCGTGAACGAAGAACTCCATGCCGCCAGAGCCGTCGTTCATCCGGATCTCGTTGGTGCCGCCTCCGCCCGGCGAGGACGACGACTGGAGCGCGCTGTGGGTGAGGCTCCCCGGCAGCTCGTAGGGGGGCATCGTCTCCTTGTTGTAGAGCTTCTGCAGGACGATGGGCCGGTCCGGGTCGCCGTGGAGGAAGCCGACCTCCACCTCCCAGCCGATGCGCGGCAGCACCATGGCGCCGGAGGTGTTCTGCTGCTGGGTGCGGATCCAGCACGAGGCGGTGTCGTCGATCTTCCCCTCGCGGTCCCAGTAGAAGTGGACCTTCACCCGGCCAGCCGCGTCGACGTGGATCTCCTCGCCTTTGGGACCCACGACCACCGCGCCCTCCTTCGAGGTGATGGTGGGGCGGAACGTGTGCCGCGGCGGGTGGAACGGCACGTCGTCGGGGATTCCCTCGAAGCGGGCGCGGTATCGCGCGGTGCCTGAGGTCCCGGCGAGCACTCCGTTGTCGGTGAAGGAGTGCTCGAGGGCACGCACCGTCCAGCCCCGGCAGAGGCCGGGGGGTATCGCCTCGCTGATGCCGATGACTCGCCCGGGGAGGAGCCGGAGGGAGTTGGTGTCCCCCGAGAGGCGGAGGCGACGGGCGCGGAGCGCGGCGAGCAGGTCCTTGGCCCGGCGGGGTCCGTCCTTCGCGTCGCGATACCGGCCCGGCTGGTCGACCCATTCCAGCACCGAGTCGTCCGCCACCTTGTCCGCGGCCTGGCGGATGCTCTTTGGTGACCGCTCGTCCCATTCCCGCACGGTGGCCGCGTCGTGGGTGAGCTGGTGGTGCACGGTCAGGCCGAAGACGAATTCGCCGCCGCCCGGGTCGTCCTCCGAGCCCCGGTACGCCAGGGCGGGCTCGCCATCGACGGGGGTGAAGGCGTCGAGGTCGTCGCCAGCGACCAGCACGTGGCCGTCGGCGGAGTGGGTGAAGGCGTAGAAGATGCCCTCCTCCTCCATCAGCCGGCTCACGAAGGCGAGCTCGCTCTCCTTCCACTGGGTGATGTACTCGCGCTTCGAGTAGGTGCGCGAGAGCTTGTC
>CAZDSB010000087.1:0-5021 GCA_964507515.1 uncultured Myxococcaceae bacterium | reverse complement strand
CGGGTGCCGGGCGCGGACCCCCAGGCCATCGACACCTGTCTCTGTCTCTGGCGCTTCTCGGAGGAGATGTCCGCCTCCTTCGAGGCGTTCTACGCCGCACACCGTCTCTCCAGCGCGAGAGGCCACGTGCTTGCGCAGCTGCTGGAGGCCGAGCATGGGCTCACCCCGGCGCAGCTCGCCGAACGGGCCGGAACCACTCCGCCGAGCATGACCGGGGTGCTCCGTTCCCTCGAGCGCGAGGGTCTCGTGCGTCGACGGGCCATGTCGGGCGACCGGAGGTCCCAGTGGGTGCTCCTCACCCCTGCCGGACGCCGCAAGGTCGAGTCCCTGCTTCCATCGATGGCCAGGCGACTGGCGGATCTGGCCGGCACGCTCCGCCCCTCCGAGCGCCGCGCGATGCTCTCCGGCTCACGGCGACTGTGGGAGCGAGCCCGGGCGCTCGGCGCCCTCCCGCCCGACGGGGACGTGGCCCGGAGACAAGCGCGCGATCGCAACGGTCATCGCCACCGGTCGGGGCGATAGAAGCTTCTTGCGGAGGTCGCCCGTGCTCGACCCAGTGAAGATTCGCCCGCTGCTCGCCGTGGGAGTACTGCTCTCCACGGCGCTGACCGATGCGGTCTACGTTCTCTTCACCTCGGCTGTGGCGGCACGCCGACGCATGGCCGCCGCGACCTGGAGCAGCTGTTGGTACCTGCTCTCGGCGTTCGCGGTCATCAGCTACACGCGTTCGTGGATCTACGTGGTCTTCGCCGCCGCCGGCTCCTGGCTCGGGGCCTATGCGTCGTTGACCTGGTTACGGTTCCGGGACAGCGGCGCGCCTCCGCCGGCGCCGACGAGTCGCGCCTAGACCTCGGGGCCAACGCGGGAGATGGGACCCAAGCAGTTCCACCCACGGGACAGTTGCTGACGGAAGGACTGGGGTGCACTCCTGCTCGCGCGGGGATCGGCGGGCCGAGCGGGTCTCCGCGAGGGGAGGCGGCGTGGGGCGAAGGGCGTGGATGGGGGCACTGGCCCTCGTCGTGGCGGCGTGCGACGGAGCCGGTGGCGGCAAGGTGACCAGCTCGAGCGCGGGATCACCAGGCGGGACGGCCTCGCCAGCCGACGGAGGTGCGACCGGCCCGGGCGCCCGCGATGCCGGTGCCGTCGACTCCGGAACGGGAGCAGCGCCGACCGACGGCGGGCCTGCCGATGCCGGAACGCAGGTCCTCGATGGCGGCAGCGCGGATGGCGGTCCAGTGGACGCCGGCACCCCGGACGGAGGTTGGCCCGCCGACGGTGGGGTCCTGAGCTGCGTGCCCGCGCCGGAGCCGCCGATGGCCTCGTGCGACGAGCTGGTGCCCGCCCTGCCACTGGACCCACCGCGCCGGTTCCTCGGCCCGATGCTCTCCTCGCCCGGGGACCCGGTCTGCCTCCCCGGTGCGTTCAGCGGCGATCGGAATGGTCTTCTGGGCGTGATGCGGACGCTCGCCGAGGACCAGAACGGGAGGGTCAGCTCGTTCGAGCTCGATCTGCTCTCGCCCGACGGGACCGTGCTCCGCGGTCCCGCGGAGGAGACCAGCCCCTTCGCCTTCGTCGTCCCGCTCCTGCAGGGGGCCGGCGTCGTGCGCACCGACCGGGACGCCCAGGGGACGCTGGTCCGGATCGATTCGCGCGGCACGACGTCCGAGGTGGCGGCGGGGATGGTGCGCTCCGCAGCCGCGACGCCCGGTGGGGGAACCGTGGCGGCCGAGGGCGGCACGCTCTACACGATGGACGGACGGACGCTGACCGCTCCGATGAAGATCACCCGCCGGGACGACGCGGGCACGACACTCTGGTCGACGCCGATCCCCACCTCGATCGCTCCAGATCCAACCGACGCGCAAGTCTATCCCAACGGTGCGGGGCACCTGCTCGTTGTGGTGGCGCTCGACTCGGACCGCGTCCAGATGGTCTGGCTCGATGAGCACGGCACGATCGTGAGCAGCGCGGATTCCCACGGCGTCTTCTCCAGCAGGGAAGCCGTGGGGCCGAGCCTCGAGCTTCCGGATCACTCGCTGGCCTTCGACATCTCCCCGGCGCACTCGACGGGCGGCTGGCTCGTCGTTCACGATCTCCAGGCCGCGTTCGACGTGCCTCCGTGCTGGCTCGACCAGCGCCGCGAGACCCGGGTGTTCCCCATCCGCGGTGGACGCGGCTACGCGGTGATCCACGGCTCGACCTTCGCCGGGAACGAGCCCCGGCACGGGGTGGAGATCGTCACCTCCAGCGGAGAGTCGTGCGGGTGGATCGACGCGACCTGTGGCGACCCGACGCCGGCAGCTTGCGACCTCTCCTTCGCAAACGTCGGGCTGGATGGAACCCTGTACCTGAACGGCGTGAGCCAGCGATCTCCCGAGCAGTGCCTCGTCGAGTCCTGGCCCGCCCTCCTCCGCTGAGGAAAAGCCCCCGGGTTCTCGGGGGGGGGCTCGACCCAGGGCCGGTGCAGGGCCCGGCTCGCCTGGACCAGCCGGGGGAGCTGTAAGGCCGCGCGGGCTGGCGCGTCTGCCGCGGCCGATGCGCCCGACCCTCGGCTCCTCTCTTCTCGTCACGGTCCTTTCCCTCGCCGGCCACGTCCTGCCGCGGTTCTCGCCCGACCTCGACCTGCTCGACGCCGCCCCCCGCCTCGCCTGGGCCCGGAGCGGGTCGATGGCCGGCCCGGCCTGCGGCTGCTCGAGGGGTGTAATTCAGGGGACCTCGATGCGTTGGCAGGTGCAGACGGCGGGCAACGGTGCCCGCTGCTCATGCAAAGGAGAATCACCATGCCGTCCGCGAACGAGTGCCGCTGCGAGAAGAAGTCCTGTGGTTGTGCTGCCGCCGAGCCCTGCCGCTGCGCCCCCAGCTGCAGCTGCGTGAAGGTCTGCGAGTGCCCCATCGGCTGCGCCTGCGGCGAGTCGAAGTAGCGGCGAGCCCGAGCGGCGCGGGAGACGCTTGACCTGGTCTCCCGCGCCTCACGCCTCGTGCGCGCATCCACTGCTGCCGGGCTCACCACACGTGCAGTCGACGCAGCCTCGCTCGGCGCACGAGCCACACCAGTGAACGACCCGCTTCCGCAGCGTCTCGCGCGCCCGGAAGACGCGTACGGCGGCGTTGTTCGGGGTGATGCCGACCTCCGCGGCGTAGTCGCGGAGCGCCACGCCCTCGACCTCCACCCGGCGAAGCGCGAGCGCGTACTCGGGCTTGAGCGTCTCGGACAGCCGCGTGACGCAGCGGCAGACCTCGTCGCGCTCGTCCGGTGACATCTCTGGTGCGACCTCGGCCAGCTCCTTCTCGAGCGATGCCAGCGCACGGTCCGAGGCGCCCTTCCGGCGATAGTGGTCGATGAGCCCGTTGCGCAGCACCCGGTAGAACCAGGCGGTGACGCTCTCCCCGGCCTCCAGCGGGACCTTGTTCAGGCTGCGCGCGAACGACTCCTGGAGCAGGTCCTCTGCGGTCTCGCGGTGTCCCACGCGGCGCTCGAGGAAGGACAGGAACGTGCGCCGGTTCTCGGCCATCGCCGACAGCAGCTCCTCGCGGGGTGTTGCGTCCATGCGGCGGAGTCTAGGCCCTGGTCCCACCCTGCTGCGATAGCGCGCGCCGTGGATGTACTTGAGGGTCCAGGGACGAGGGAGGAGGCGGGATGCGCCGCGTCTGCGTGCTGCTGACCTGTGTTCTCGCCGGCTGCAGCGGAGGTCCAGGGGCTGGAATGCCCTCGGATGCCGGCGGCGGAGGACATCCGGCCGCGGGTCCCGATGCCGGACCGGATGCCGGCCCGGACGGGGGGGCCCCACCGCCGGATGCCGGCCCGTCCGATGCGGGTGGGGGAAGCGGCGGGGTCACGCACTACGAGGTCACCGACCTGGGAGACCTGGGCGGGGGCGGCGCGGAGGCCCATGCGATCAACGCGGCCGGACAGGTGGTGGGCCGCGCCGTCAACGACGCGGGCGTCTACCACGCCTTCCTCTGGGACCGGACCGGCGGGATGCGCGACCTCGGACGGCTCGGGTCCCTGGTCACCAGCTCGAGCGAGGCCTTCGCGATCAACGGAGGCGGCGAGGTCGTCGGCGTGGCGACCAGCGGCGGCAACAGCGCTTTCTACTGGCTGCCCGGGCCCATGCCGCAGATGACCGGCTTCCTCGGACCGGGCTTCGCGACCGGCGTCAACGACTCGGGCCTGATCACCGGCTACTCCCTGAGCTCCGTGTACACCGCCTACGTCCGGGAGCTCGACGCCGGCATCACCGAGATGCCCCACCTGGGCACCCAGGGCGGCAACCAGAGCTACGCGAACGCCATCAACGCCGCGGGCCTGGTGGTCGGGGTGTCGCAGACCGACCACAGCATCGCCCGGGCGTTCCTCTGGGGGCGGGACGGTAGCGTGACGGACCTGGGATCCATGAAGCCCACCGACGACTCCACCAGCGTCGGGATCGGGATCAACGACCTCGGCGAGGTCGTGGGCTACGCCGACATCGACGCCGGGATCGCCCAACACGCGTTCCGCTGGAGTGCGACGGGCGGGATGCAGGACCTGGGAAGCCTCGGCACGGGCCCGGCCGACCGGAGCGAGGCCTGGGGGATCAACGGCGTGGGGCAGGTCGTCGGGCGCACCGGAACGGGCGCGGGACCGGGCGGGGGGCTCCACGGATTCATCTGGACGGTGGACGGCGGGATGGTCGACCTCAACAGCGTCCTGGTACCCGGGACGACGCAGATCATCGTCCTCGCGCAGGGCATCAACGATCAGGGACAGATCGTCGGGACCTCGAGCAACTTCCGGGCACTCCTCCTCACGCCCGTCCCCGGTCCGTAGGACGCTAGCGTCCCCGGGAGGTCTCGAAGTCGTTGTCCAGATGCGCGTCGTCACGGGCTGCGCCGGTGGCCCCCTGCATCGGCGCCCAGTCTCCGTGCAGCACGAAGCCGGCCCAGGCGAAGGGCGAGCTGAACCGTCGCTCCTTGCGCAACGCGAGCTGCGCTTCCCGGAGCGCGACTCCGGGTGACAGGCGCTGCTCGAGCATCGACGC
>CAZDSB010000086.1:0-2558 GCA_964507515.1 uncultured Myxococcaceae bacterium | reverse complement strand
GATCCGAGGCGGACCAGGTGCGGTTGCGGCCGGCGCGCATGCTCTCAGGAGGAGTCAGGGCGCCGATCAGGTCGGCGAGCCCGGCGGGTCTGTTCATCTGCACGCAGTGCCGCAACGCGCACCGGCACCAGCTCCGTCACTGTCCGGTCTGTGCCGGGTGGATGCGCGCCGGACGAGATCGCTGTCATCGCTGTGCGCTGCGTTCCTGACCCGGCCGGGCGCTGGCTCGGGTGCGCTCAGGAACTCCGCGGTGAGTGGAGGGCGACCGAGTTGCCCTCGGTGTCGCGGAACACCGCGATGAATCCGGGATCTCCGATGTCTGTCTTGGGCATGAGCAGCGTCCCCCCGGCCCCCCGGATGCGATCGACGCAGGCGTCGAGCTTTCCCCCGGCGTCGAGGTAGATGAGGGTACCCTCGCCGGAGGGCTTCCGGTGGCCGTCCTGGATGAGGGCGCCGCCGGCGTCGCTCTGGCCTGCCGGGAACATCGCGTGGGGGACGCCGCCGAAGACCTCTCGCTTCAGGTGGACTCCGAGAACGGTCTCGTAGAACTGGACGGCTCGGTCCAGGTCCAGGGTGGGGATCTCGAACCACGTCAGTGCGTTCGCCATGGGGACTCCGTTCCGTCGCGAGGTGTCTGACACCTCGTGCGGCGATGCGGTCTCGCGACAATCGCGAGTGCACTCGGGAAGATGGCTTGCGGCGATGTCAGGTGTCTGTCAGGTTTGTTGGGGATGCGCCGGCAGGCACGGCTGTTCGCACTGGCAGAGCACCTCCGCGCTCGGCGGACGGGGGTGACCGCGTCCGAGCTTGCCGAGCGGTTCGGGGTGACGCTGAGGACGATCTACCGGGATCTCGACGCGCTGCGTGAGGCAGAGCTGCCGATCTCCGCCGAGCGCGGTCGTGGTGGTGGGTACGCGCTGGATCGGACGTACTCTTTGCCGCCGGTGAACTTCACTGCGAGGGAAGCGGCGCTCCTGTCGGCCCTGGGGGACTGGGCGATCCGGATGCGCCTGGTTCCGTTCACACGGACGTTGCAGGGAAGCATCGACAAGGTCCGTGGCGCGCTCGCCGCCTCCGCACAGCGAGAGCTGCTGGAGCTGATGCGCGAGCTCACCTTCGTGGGGATCCCGGCGCATCCCGCGGCGACGGGCGTGCGGGAGGCGGTCGAGGACGCGTGGTTCGAGCGCCGGGTCACGCGCATCCGCTACCGGGCCTCGGACGGAACGGTGAGCGAGCGGCAGGTCCGGGTGCGGGGGCTCACGATGGAGCGCTCGCTCACGATGGTGCACTGCGACGATCTGGGCCGGGGCGAGAAACGAACGCTGCGGCTGGATCGGATCGAGCGGGCGACGCTCGAGGGGTGATCAGCGGGCGGGCGGATTGAACGGCGAGGCCTCGCCTCGGGCCCAGCGCAAGGGAATGACGCCCGTGCGTTCGACGATCTGCTCGATGCTGAAGCGGATGATTCGCTCGGCTCCGGGAATCTCGGCGGCGGCCTCGGGAGACCAGTCGATCTCCAGCCGGCCGGTCAGCTGGAGTGTCGAGCCGGTCTCGGGATCGATGAAGAGGAGCCCCGCCGGAGGATGGACTGCGCTGTTGCCGAGCGACTGGAAGAGCCGGTTGCCGGAGTAGTCACCCCACACCAGCTGCCGCGGTCCGGTCACGCGGATGAAGCCGGGAGCGCCGCCTCGGTGCGACGCGTCGGCGCCGGCATCGGGGTGGGTGGTGCCGAGAAAGAGTGTCTCGGCCTGTTCGATCCACCGTCGCTGGCCGTCGTCGAGTCGGTCGGAGACGCGGGGGGCTTCAGCCGAGACGGGACCGTCGGGGAGCGGCGTGTAGGCGTGGATGTACTTGGGGCAATTTCCGAACGCTTCGTGGACATCGAGCGAGATGCCGCCCCCGTCGAGGCGGACGGTCCCGTTGATCCGGTACCGGCGTCGCGAGGCGAACTCGATCCCGAGAACGCCGATGGAGCTCCGGGCGGAGAGTGCCGGCGCGATGGGATCTCCGGTAGCCGGGAGCGCGCTGATGTCCAGCTGCGTCCCGTCCTCGGAGCTACGGGCGAAGCCGGGTGGACCCGCGAGGATGCTGACCCAGACTGCTCCGTCGGCGGCCTCGGCGGCGACGATGAGAAAAGGGCGTTCGGCGAGCCACGGCCGTGCGTCCGGGCGAATCACCGCCCGGAGCATCTGCCCGACCCGTCGAGCCTCTCCGCGCACACCCGCGCGGTCCTGGACCAGCAACTCGCCCTCGTGAAACGTCACGCGAGGTGGGTAGTGGCGTTCGAGCAGTGGTTCAACTGAATCGCCGTGATCGGCTCTTCAGGGGCAGGACTGGATCGGTGTCGTCGGATTGCCGGTGTTCCGGACGTCGTGCTGGTACTTAGGCCAGGGGGCGGAGGAGTCGAGGCCGGGGCTGTCGACGACGACAGAGAAGAGGCTTCCGCTTAGCGATCCTACATAGAGAACACCCAGTGCACTGGCCGGCGTCCCGCAGCCAATTGTCGGCGAACCCAGGAAGGACTCACCCAAACCAAGTATGCCGGACCATCTGAGTGT
>CAZDSB010000085.1:0-8788 GCA_964507515.1 uncultured Myxococcaceae bacterium | reverse complement strand
GCGGGCGAATGTCTCCTCCGCAGGAGACGATGGGCACATGGAATTCCGCATCGCTGCGGAGGAGCTGAAGCGAGCGCTGTACCGGGCCCAGGGGATCGTGGAGCGCAAGACCACGATGCCCATCCTCTCCAACGTGCTGGTGAACGCGACGAAGTCGGGCGTGCAGATCACCGCCTTCGACCTCGACGTCGGCATCGTGAGCGAGCACCCCGCCGAGGTCACCAAGCCCGGCAGCCTCACCCTCTCCGCCAAGACGGTCTTCGACATCGTCCAGAACCTGCCCGAGCCGCAGGTCACGGTGCGAAAGCTCCCCAACCAGTACGCCGAGCTCCAGAGCGGCAGCGCCCACTTCAAGATCGTCGGGATGTCCCCCGAGGAGTACCCGAAGCTTCCCAAGGAGGAGAACGCCCACCTCGTGACGGTGCCCGGGCCGGTCCTGCTGGAGATGATCCGCAAGACCGCGTTCGCGATCTCCACCGACGAGACCCGCTACATCCTCAACGGCGTCTTCTTCGAGCCTCGCGAGGGCGGGAAGGTCCGGATGGTCGCCACCGATGGCCACCGGCTCGCCCTGGTGGAGCGCGAGCTCCCCGGCAACTTCAAGCTCAAGGGCGGTGTCATCATCCCCCGCAAGGGTCAGCACGAGCTTCGCCGTCTCCTCGACGAGGCCCCCGATGCCGAGTGCGCGCTCGGGTTCGCGGAGAACTCGGCGCTGTTCCGGAAGCCTGGCCTCACGATGGTGATGCGCCTCATCGATGGTCAGTTCCCCGAATACCAGCGCGTCATCCCCAAGGAGGGTGAGCGCAAGGTGCAGATCCCTCGCGTCCGCTTCACCGAGGCGCTGAAGCGGATCGCGCTGCTGAGCGTGGACAAGTCGAACGCGGTGAAGATCAGCCTCACCGCCAATCAGCTCCGGATCAGCTCGCAGAACCCGGACCTGGGCGAGGCCAAGGACGATCTCGACATCGCCTACGATGGCGGAGACATCACCATCGGGTTCAACGCCCGCTACCTGACCGACGTGCTCTCGGTGCTGGAGAACGACGAGATCGCGTTCGAGCTCGGAGACGACCACAGCCCGGGCGTCATCCACGCGCCCGGGGATCGCTGCTACACCGCGGTCGTCATGCCGATGCGGGTGTAGTGCTCCTCGAGCGCCTCCAGGTCGCCGACTTTCGCAACCTCGAGGCGGTGAGCCTCCGACCCTCGCCGCATGCGACGGTGGTCGTGGGGGCCAACGGACAGGGGAAGACCAGCCTCCTCGAGGCCGTGTACTTCCTGTGCACGCTCCGCCCGCTGCGCGCGAACCGGCTCTCCGAGCTGGTGCGCTTCGGGACCGAGCGGTCCAGCGTGACCGGACGGTTCACCCTGGCTGGCGCGGAGCGGGAGATCTCCGTGCAGGTCTCGGCCGGCCTCCGGCAGGCCTTCGTCGACGGGAAGAAGGCCGCGAAGCTCGAGGACTACTTCGGCGGGGTCAGCGTGGTCGCCTTCACTCCGGACGACCTCGCCGTGGTGAAGGGCGGTCCCGATCTGCGACGCGCATTTCTCGATCGAGCCGTCTTCAATCGCTTCCCTGCCTACCTCCGCGAGCACCGCGCCTATCAGCGCGCCCTGAAGAGCCGGAACCGGCTGCTCAAGGAGCACGCCCCGGCGAGCTACGTCGAAGCCTACGACGAGGCCGTGGCCCGGACCGGCGCGCGGGTGCTGGTCCGTCGCCAGGCGCTCCTCGACGAGCTCGCCCCGAAGGCCATCGCTGCGGTACGCGCCATCTCGCAGCTGCCGGACGTGGGCGTGGGCTACGCGGCGCTCCACCTCGGAGCGCAGCATCCACGAACGGAGGATGCGCTCGAGCAGGCACTCCGGCACGCGCTGACCGACCGGCTCCTGCGCGATCGCGAGCGTGGCTTCACCTCGGTGGGTCCGCACGCCGACGATCTCACGTTGACCCTCGGCGGACGGAGCGCACGGGCGTACGCGTCACAGGGGCAGGGGAGGGCGCTGGTGCTCGGCTGGAAGATCGCCGAGATCGAGAACGTCCGATCCGCGTTCGGCCGTCCACCGCTGCTCTTGCTCGACGACGTCTCGAGTGAGCTGGATCCGGATCGCAACGCCTTCCTCATGCACACCGTGGCCGAGAGCCGTGCCCAGGTCCTCCTCACCACGACCGACGCGACGCTCGTCGCGCGTGCGGCGGGACCCGACACGCTCTGGCTCCGGGTCGAGGCGGGGACCGTGACGGAGGATGCGCGCCTCCGGCCGGCGAGAACGGGATGACGCCCCGGTTCTTCCCCTACCGGCCGAACGGGCTCCGCGCGATCCTCGCGGCGTTTGCCGTCGTTGCCGCCGCGATCGGCACCGCGGCGCTGGTGCGAACGGGGCAGGGGAGGCCGACCTCCGCAGCGAGGGCGGTCGCCGCGCTCGGGCTCGGCGCGGCCTTCGCGTGGCTCGCCTGGCGACTCCGTCCGCGGGATGGCTTCGGGGTGCGGATCGATCTCGCCGGCGTCGAGCTCTGCCGTCCGATCGACGGTCGCACCGAGCGGGTGCTCTGGCCGCAGATCAAGGCCGTGGAGGAGATGGGTCGCTGGGCTCCGCGGTGGGTCCTCGGACTGACCGACGGCAGCAGCCGGGAGGTGCCCCGGGCGCTCTTCTCCGACCCCGCCGTCTTCGCCGATCTGGGCCGTGTCTTGACCCGTCCGACGGGGTCCCCGCGAGCCGACGCCTGAGGGTTCCGGAGGGCCCGGCGAGGGGGTGGGTCAGGGGCCAATTTCCCTTGCAAGGTCCTGCACTTGGGACACCGCCACAGGCTTGTTCGCGCAGGGTGTGCGTGTTAGGAAAGACGGCAGAAATCCCTTGAACGGAACGACCAAACACGAACCCGCTGCTCCGGCCGCGGTCGGGACCTCCGTGCCCGAGTACGGCGCCTCCTCGATCACCGTCCTCGAGGGTCTGGAAGCCGTCCGCAAGCGCCCGGGGATGTACATCGGTGACACGGCCGTCTACGGCCTCCACCACCTGGTCTACGAGGTCGTGGACAACAGCGTGGACGAGGCGCTGGCCAAGGCGGCCACCGAGATCGTCGTCACCATCCACGTCGACGGCAGCGTCAGCGTGAAGGACGACGGCCGCGGCATTCCGGTCGGCCCGCATCCCACGGTTCGCGGCATGGACACCGTCGACGTGGTGATGACGAAGCTCCACGCCGGCGGCAAGTTCGAGAACAGCGCCTACAAGGTGTCGGGCGGCCTGCACGGCGTCGGCGTCTCGGTGGTCAACGCGCTCAGCGAGTGGCTGCGGCTGGAGATCTCCCGCAACGGCAAGGTGTACCAGCAGCGCTACGCCCGGGGACTGCCGCAGCAGCAGGTCACCGAGATCGGGACCACCGACAAGCGCGGCACCATGGTGTGGTTCAAGCCCGACGCGACCATCTTCGAGACGACCGACTTCCAGTTCGACGTGCTGAGCCAGCGGTTGCGCGAGCTCGCGTTCCTGAACGCTGGCCTGAAGATCAGCATCACCGACGAGCGGAGCCAGAAGAGTCACCTCTTCGAGTTCCAGGGCGGCATCGTCAGCTTCGTCGAGTTCCTCAACAAGTCGAAGGACGTCCTGCACTCCCCGGTCTTCTTCAAGGCGGAGAAGGATGGCGTCGCGCTCGAGATCGCGATGCAGTGGAACGACGCCTACGACGAGCGCATCTACACCTTCGCCAACAACATCAACACCCACGAGGGCGGCAGCCACCTGGTGGGCTTCAAGAGCGCGCTGACCCGCACCATCAACGCGTATGCCGAGCGCGGCGGGCTGTGGAAGGACCTCAAGGAGACGCCGACCGGCGAGGACGCACGCGAGGGTCTGGCCGCGGTCATCTCGATCAAGCTACCCAATCCCCAGTTCGAGGGGCAGACCAAGACCAAGCTCGGCAACTCCGAGGTGAAGGGGCTCGTCGAGCAGATGGTGAACGAGCAACTGCTGATCTGGCTGGAGGAGAATCCCACCGGGGCGAAGCGGATCGTCGCCAAGATCGGCGACGCGACCCGGGCCCGGATCGCTGCTCGCAAGGCGCGGGAGACGGTGCGGCGCAAGGGCGTGCTCGACGGGATGTCGCTCCCGGGAAAGCTGGCGGACTGCCAGAGCCGGGATCCGAGCGAGAGCGAGCTCTACATCGTCGAGGGTGATTCCGCCGGTGGCTCGGCGAAGCAGGGTCGTGACCGGCGCAACCAGGCCATCCTTCCGCTCCGCGGGAAGATCCTGAACGTCGAGAAGACCCGGTTCGACAAGATGCTCACCTCCCAGGAGATCGTGGCGCTGATCACGGCCCTGGGAACCGGCATCGGCAAGGAAGGGGAGTTCGATCCGGACAAGTGCCGGTACCACCGGATCATCCTCATGACCGACGCGGACGTGGACGGGAGCCACATCCGGACGTTGCTGCTCACCTTCTTCTACCGGCAGATGCAGGAGCTCATCTCCCGCGGCTACCTCTTCGTGGCCCAGCCTCCGCTCTACAAGGTCACCCGAGGAAAGAAGGAGCTGTTCCTCAAGGACCAGCGGTCGCTCGACGAGCACCTGATGCGCATCGGCGTGGATCGCTGTGCCGTCGTCTCGTCGGATCCGGACGGCGACTCGAAGATCCAGGGGAACGAGCTGCGGGTGCTGCTGGGGGCGATCGGCCAGTACGAGGAGCGCCTGGGCAAGCTCTCCCGTCGCCGCGATCCGCGCATCCTCGATGCGCTCGTGCAGGCCGCCCGGGTGGACGAGACCACGCTCCTCGACATGGACCGGCTCAACTCCGAGGTGGAGAAGGTCCACGGCTGGCTCCGCGACCGGTACCCGGAGGTGCTGGCCCAGCTGAAGGCCTTCCGCAAGGATGACCCAGAGCACCAGGCCAAGAAGCTCGTCTTCCGCACCGAGGTGAACGGGAGCCCCAAGGAGACGGTGCTCGACCACGCGTTCCTCTCCAGCCCCGAGTACGCCGAGCTGCTCCAGCTGCGGCGGACGTTCGACCAGCTCGGACCCTCGCCGTGGACTGTGACGCTCGAGGAGGGCGAGCGGGTCGCGCTCCGCGTCCAGGACATCCTCGCGGCCGTGCTGGCCGACGCGTCCCGTGGTCTCGCCATCCAGCGGTTCAAGGGTCTCGGCGAGATGAACCCCGAGCAGCTCTGGGAAACCACGATGAACCCGGACTCGCGGACGCTCCTTCAAGTCAGGGTCGAGGACGCCGTCGAGTCCGACGAGATCTTCAGCCTCCTCATGGGCGAGGCAGTCGAGCCGCGGCGCGAGTTCATCGAAAAGAACGCCCTCGACGTCCAGAACCTCGACATCTGAAGAAGCAGAAGCCGTTCAACAATCCGTTCCAGGGGCTCAAGCTCCCGAAGGCGCCCGAGCCGGCGGCACGTCCGTCGCCGCCCACTCCGACACGGACCCCGGCTCCGCGCGAGGACGACGAGGCCGCCCAGTTCCTCGCCGCGGTCGGAGAGGTTCAGCCGCTTGCGCCCGGTGCTCACCGCGTCGAGCCGGACAAGCGGCCCCAGCTTCCGCCCCGGATGGACGAGGACGCCGAGGTGCTGGCCCGGCTCTCCGAGCTGGTGGCCGGAGACGCACCGTTCGACCTCTCCGACTCGGACGAGTTCATCGAGGGGCACCTGCCGGCCCTCGACCCCCACCTCGTCGACAAGCTCCGGGCCGGGGAGATTGCCGTGCAGGCCCACGTGGATCTGCACGGCCTCACCCGGGAGGAGGCGAAGGGAACGCTGGAGCGCTTCCTGCTCGCTTCCCGGCAGGCAGGGAAGCGCTGCGTGCTCGTGGTGCACGGGCGCGGACTCCACAGCAAGGATCAGATTCCTGTCTTGAAGGCCAGTGTTCAGCTCTGGCTGACCCGGGGGCGCATCGCCCGCTGGGTCCTCGCCTTCAGCACGGCGCGTGCCCATGACGGAGGTGCTGGCGCCGTCTACGTGCTGCTACGACGGTAACGGACGTCCCACTGCTCGGTTTGGTTGGGACAGACCGGAGAAGCACTTATGCTCGCAGGACGGGTTGTCGACCGTACTGGGGCGTCGTCTAACGGCAGGACGTCAGACTTTGGATCTGACTATCAAGGTTCGAATCCTTGCGCCCCAGCCTCGCCGTGGTCGGTAGGAGGGTCTGTCCGTGGGTCCCCGCTTGCTCCAGCTGGTCGCCATCGGCAACGCCCCGCTGAGCCTCCTGCGTGAGCTCGACGGGCCCCTCACCACCCAGCTCGGGCTCACGCTGGGCTACGGCAAGCCGGCCCTGACCTCGCCTGCCTACGCCTTCAACAAGGACCGCAACCAGTACCACTCCAACGCCATCATGCGTCGACTGGTCCCCCTGGTGGACCGGGACAGCACCGTCCTGGGCGTGACGGACGTGGACCTCTTCGTCCCCGACAGCCCCTTCGTCTTCGGGGAGGCCGACCGCGAATCTCGGGTGGCCATCCTCTCCGTCTCCCGGCTGCGGCAAGGCGCGGACGACGCGATCTTTCGCCGCCGGGTGCAGATCCAAGGCCTGCACGAGGCAGGACACCTCGTGGGCCTGAGCTACTGCGAGGATGCGCGCTGCGCGATGTTCGCCGCGACCTCGGTGGCGGATGTGGACCGCCAGCAGCCGTCGCTCTGCCACATCTGCCGCAACGAGCTGGTGAAGCTGGGCCGGTAGAGCACATCGCCCCACGATGACGGACCCGGCGTGCGTGCGCGACAATCGACCTCGCGTCGATGTTTCCCCGCTCCTGTCGCTTCGCTCTCGTTCTCTTCCTCCTCTCGCTGCCGGCGCTCGCCGCTCCTCCCCGTGACGAGCACCGCGCCGCGGCCGCGCGGATCCGCACGCCGAATCCCCGGCCCGACCCTGCCGAGGTGCAGCCCTCCGAGGCCGCGCCCCTCGCCGCGGCAGCCGTGGATGCGGGAGGAGTCGATCTCGCAGGGCTTCTCGGGATGATCGGAGCGCTGGGCGCGACCTTCGTCTACGCCCGGGGCCGTCGGTTCGCGCCCGGGCCGGTGACCACCCGCCGGCCGCCGGGCCTCGGGCCGCTCGATCCTCCGTAGTCGCCGGGCCGAGCCGTGGCAGAACCGGGGTGTCCAGGAGGGCGCCCCATGGCTGCCGAGGAAACGCTGCTGGCCGAAGTCCCGCTGTTCCAGGCGCTGGACCCGGCCGAACGCGCCGCGCTCGCCGCCGGAATGCGTCAGCGCGAGTTTCCGGCCGGAGGGCGGATCTTCCGCCGTGGCGACCCGGGCGCTGCGCTCTACGTCATCGCGCGCGGAGTGGTGGAGATCTCGGTCGAGACGACCACCGGAAAGAAGGTCGTGCTCGGCCAGCTGGGGCACGGTGACTTCTTCGGCGAGCTGTCCCTGCTCGATGGGCGGGAGCGAACCGCGGACGCCCTGGCCGTGGAGCCGACCGGCGCGATGGAGATCGATCGCGAGGCGCTCGAAGGCCTGTTCCGGAAGCACCCCGGCGCCGCGCTCGACGTGCTCACCGTCATCGGCAAGCGTCTCCGGGAGGCGGACCGGCTCCTCCAGTCGGCCTCCAGTGTCTCGCCGAACCAGGAGGTCCAGCAGCAGACCACGCCCGTCCAGCGGCTGGCGGAGTGGCTGTCCGCGTTCAGCGGGAGCATGCCGTTCCTCGTGCTGCACATCCTGGTCTTCCTCACCTGGGTGCTCCTGAACGTCGGGCTCTTCCGCGCCGTGCACCCTTTCGACCCGTTTCCCTTCGGGTTCCTGACCATGGCCACGTCCCTGGAGAGCATCTTCCTCGCGTGCTTCGTCCTCATCGCCCAGAACCGGCAGGCAGCCAGCGATCGGATCCGCAGCGACGTGGAATATGCGGCCAACATCAAGGCCGGCCTCGAGGTGACCCAGCTGCACTCCAAGGTCGACACGCTCTACGCGGAGACCATGGCGCGCCTCGCCGCGGTGGAGCGTGGCCTCGGTCCGCGTCCTGTCTCCTGAGACCTCGTCCCTTGGGGCGGGTGCTGGAACAGGGCAGGGCGCCGCTGGTACGGTGCGCGCCCTTCGTTTGGGGGTGAGCATGAGCGCTCCACCGGACACCGAGATCGCCGTTCAGCGGGTGCTCGACCGCATCCAGACCGCCTGGCGCGAGGGGCGGCCGGAGGAGATGGCGCCGGCGCTGTCGCCAGACATCACCTTCGTGTTTCCGGGATTCAGCATGCGGCTCACCGGTCGCGACCGGCTCATCGACACCTACCGGGACTTCCTCACCGGCACGCGGCTCCGCTCCTATCGCGAGGACCGCCGGAGCATCGAGGGAGGGGGGAGCGCCGCGCTGGCGGAGATCGCCTTCGACATGACGTACACGCGCGGCGGTGGCGCGTGGCGGGTGCATGGAATCGAGCTGTGGGGGCTGGAGCGCCGCGCGGAGGGATGGGTCGCCTTCTGGCGAACGATGCAGGAGCTCACCGAGGAGCCCGCGGAGGCGAGCTGAGTCGTCCACGCCGGGCCCGTCGCGTCGGGAGCACTCGTGTGAGCTCTCATCGGGGGCACGGGGATCGGCAGGGGTAGAGCCCGTCCCCGTCATGGTGCACGGGCTCTCCCCGCCCGTGCAGTCGTCGCTGGCGTTCCTCACGAGGCCGTTCCTCGCGCGGTCCGCCGTGCGGGTCGTCACTCATGGCACGCAGCGGAGAGTGGTCCCCGGGCGCGGCGCAAGCAGCGAGGGACGCGAGCATGGCTGGAAGCACGAGGGATGCCCGACGCATGAGTCCCCTGCGCCTCGCGGAGTGCGAGGCAACCGCGCCCGGAGGACACCGTGGGACGGCGCGGTG
>CAZDSB010000084.1:0-3133 GCA_964507515.1 uncultured Myxococcaceae bacterium | reverse complement strand
GCTCGTTGCCAACCTGGGTCTCGAGGCAGCGATCGCGCTCCTCAGCATTCCTTTGGTCCTGTGGGCGGCCCAGGCGCTTCGGCCGCTGGCCGTACGCCTGTTCGGCGTCAGCGGGTGGCTGGCCGGAGAATCCAGCCTGCGGCTGCCGCTGCGCACGGGGGCCACTGTCGCCGCGCTCGGCCTCGGGCTCTCGATGTCGGTCACCGTGGCGACCGTCGCGCACAGCTTCGAGATCTCGGTGCGAGATTGGGTCCTCTCCTGGACGGATCGGGATCTCTTCGTCACCTCGGTCACGAAGGAGCGCGGCCTGGTGGGCAGCCCGATGGCCGAGACGCTGGGGAGCGAGTTGCGCACCGTCCCCGGCATTCGGCGCGTAGAGGCCTTCCGCCTCGTCCGGCAGCGCTACGAGGGGGACACGATCGCGGTCTCCGCCGCATCGCTCGCGGGACTCGCCGGCAAGAATGCCTGGGTCTCCGACACCTTCGGGCTCCGCTACCACAAGGGGGTCGGTGATCGCGTGCTACTCGAGACACCGCATGGACCGCGACGATTCCGGATCGTCGAGGTGCGCCGGGCCTACGACTCCGACCGAGGGACCGTCGTGATCGCCTACTCGACTTTCCGCCGCGTGTGGGATGATGGGCTGGTCACTCACTTCGGGGTCGATCTGGCGCCCGACCAGGACCGGGCAGCGGTGAAGGCCGAGGTGCTTCGCCGCTTCGGCGCGACGTACCACGTGCAGGTCCTCGAGCCGCAGGAGCTCCAGGGGCAGATCCTCGCCGGTGTGGCCCGCACCTTCGCCTTCACGCGGGGCATCGAGGCCGTGACGCTCCTGGTGGCCTTCCTCGGCATATTCGACACGGTGCTGGCCGGAGTGCTCGCTCGCCAGCGCGAGATCGGCGTGCTGCGGACCCTCGGCTGTTTGCGGCGCCAGATCGCAGCGGCGTTCGCCCTCGAGGGGTTGCTGATCGGTGTGCTGGGAGCGGCGCTCGGGGTCGCCGCCGGGTTGACCATGTCGTTGATGTGGATCCTCGTGCTCTTCCGGGACACGCTCGGATACGTGGTCGACGTCCACGTCCCCGCGCTGCGCCTCGCCCTCGTCGTGGGGGTCGCCCTGGTGCTGTCTGCGGCCGCAGCGGCGGTGCCTTCCCGGCGGGCAGCGCGCGTGGCCACGGCGGAAGCGCTCACCCACGAGTAGGAGAACGGGCCATGCTTCGACTCGAGCACGTCCGGAAGGTCTTCCGGCAGGGCCAGACGGAGCTGCGAGCGCTCGACGACGTATCGCTGGAGGTCCCCCGCGGGGAGTTCCTGAGCGTCATGGGTCCCAGCGGCTCGGGCAAGAGCACGATGCTCTACCTGATGGCCGGCCTCGATGAACCGACGGCGGGCGAGATATTCATCGACGGTCGGTCGCTCTCAGGACTGAAGGACGACGAGATCACACTGCTCCGGCGACGCCAGATCGGCTTCGTCTTCCAGTTCTTCAACCTGCTGCCCACCCTGACGGCGGAAGAGAACGTGGCCCTCCCGCTTCTGCTCGACGGACGCAGCATGCGCACGGTTCGGGAACCCGTACGCGCGCTGCTCGAACTCGTGGGCCTCGGGCACCGGCGGAGCCAGCGGCCCACCGAGATGTCGGGCGGCGAGATGCAGCGGGTGGCGATCGCCCGAGCGCTCGCGATCGAGCCGGTGCTGCTTCTCGCCGACGAGCCGACCGGCAACCTCGACACAGAGACCGGCAGGGGGATCCTGGAGCTCATCAAGCGCATCACGGCGGAGCGCGAGCTCACGGTCGTCTTGGTCACGCACGACGCCAACGCCGCCCGATACGGGGATCGTACCATCACCATGCGAGATGGTCGCCTGACGCATGCTTGAAGATTGCCAAGGATGCGGCATGTGCGTTGAAGCGCAGCGGAATCGCACTGAAAAAAGGGGGCCTCTCCGGAAGGTGTTCGCGGTAGCAGCGGGCAGCACAGCAGTGGCAGATGGTGGTGATGTACGTCTCGGGCTTCCGGAAGCCGTAGGCCCGATGGGCGATCACCATCACCTTGTTGTTCATCGCCGGAGCAGCCACCCCTGGCGCTCGGAACGCATCGGGGTCGACCGGATCGTCGTCCGGATCACGGAGCTGTAGGCGTTCCCGGCGCTCGGGGCGCTGGCGGCGCGTGGCGTCGATGGGCACACGGATCGAGATCGAGCCTGTCGAAGCGCCGGCGGACGAGCCGGTGGCCGTGCGGGTGCGAGGCGTTCCCCCCGGTCAGCGCGTGACGCTGAGGGCCGAGGCGCGGCGTGGCTCCGAGCCGGCCTGGCGATCCCAGGTGGAGTTTCTGGCGGACGAGTCCGCCACCGTCGATCTCGCCCGCCACGCTCCCGAAGCAGGGTCGTATCAGGGGATCGAGCCGATGGGCTTGTTCTGGTCGATGCTGCCGGAGCCGGCTGCGCCGTCGCTCGCCGACGTGTATGCATCGCTGGATCCGATCTCCGTCACCCTCACGGTGGAGGTCGAGGGCCGACCCGTCGCACGCGAGTCGCTCCGGCGGCTCGTTATGGGTCCCGATGTCGTGCGCACGCCGGTCCGGGACGCCGGTCTCGTAGCCACCCTGTTCCATCCTTCACGGGGAGGACCCCATCCCGGGGTCGTCGTCCTGGGCGGCTCCGAGGGCGGTCTGCTCGAGAGCCCCGCCGCGCTGCTCGCCCGCCGCGGCTACGCCGCCCTCGCTCTCGCCTACTTCGGGATCGAGCACCTGCGCAGGAACCTGTGCCTCGTCCCGCTCGAATACTTTCACCGGGCGATCGCCTGGATGAGCGCTCATCCGGAGGTCGCGGGAGATCGGATCGCCGTCGTGGGCGGCTCGAGAGGGGGTGAGCTCGCCCTGCTGCTGGGCGCCACCTTCCCGGAGGTGGCGGCGGTGGCGGGACTCATGCCCGGCGCGGTCGTCACCTTCGCGCTCGGGCGCAACCCCCTCTGCTTCTTCCGCTCCTCGTGGACGCTGGCGGGCAGGCCGGTGCCATTCGTCCCCGCGCGGCTCACGGCCCGCGTCTTGAGAGAGATCGCCTCGCGCCGGCCGATGGAGATCCGCGTCTTCTACGACGCGGCTCTCGAGAACGCGGACGCGGTGGCGGCCGCCAC